>JBFLWQ010000022.1 GCA_040757775.1 Thermodesulfobacteriota bacterium | reverse complement strand
TTCAAATCGCATCTTCCGAACCTCCTGTAATATCTCTGTCCGTCCCATACGTCACCTCCACTGGTGACCATTGTAAACCGGACAGATTATGTGCTACAATACAGGACAGTTTATTTGTTTCTGACAAGTGCGGTAAAAACATTTGACATTGTTTTTACTATTGAATATAATTAAGTTAGAATCTAAAAAGTAAGAAACAGAGGAGAAAGTAAAATGGAAGTAGGGGTTAAATTAAGCAGTAAATGTCAGGTGGTGATTCCAAAACATGTCAGAGAAGCCTTAGAGATAGGACCAGGTGACGAGTTATTAATGCAGGTTAAGGAAGGGAGCTTGATTATCTACCCCAAGCCAAAAAATTATACCAATTATATGATGGGATTGCACAAGGAAGTCTGGAAGGATGTGAATACTGACAGCTATCTCAATGAGGAAAGAAAATCATGGGAGAGATAGATGATAAGATCAAGAAATTGTTCAAAAGACACCAAGTAATAGGGCTTGATACTATGCTCTTTATCTATTCTATGGAAGCAAAAGAGCCATACATGTCCGTGCTGAGTTCGATTTTTTATTACATAGAAAAGGGGCTTGCAAAAGGGGTTACATCTACCATAACCCTCACTGAGATCCTGGTAAAACCTATCAAGGACCGGAATATAGAGGCAGTCAAAGACTACAAATTTCTTCTCAACAATTTTCCTAACCTCAAAATGGTAAATATAGATCCAAAGACAGCAGAAAAAGGGGCTGAATTTAGAGCAAAATATGGAATCCGAACCCCATATGCCCTACAGATTGCCTCTGCTATTGAGAACCATGCTACCATTTTCCTCTCTAATGATTATAAACTAAAGAAGATTAAAGAGATTGAAACATTGGTGCTTAAAGAGTTGGTGAATTGATAAAGTTATTTTAAATGAGGTAGATACCAGTAGAGCATTTCCTAAGTACCGTAGCAACAATGTTAAGAATTTCGCAGCCGGCAGTCAGTACGGCGGTGAGCGGAGGTGAACAACTGGCTAAAGACCGTAACTTCTGTATAGATGGATGATTAACTTATAAACTGATGTACGTTCCCTATTTACTCCCGCATCTCACTTCCAATGTTATGTACGTAATCCAAAAATTCAGGGCTTAATAAAAATGGAAAAATTTGATCGTTTATTAGCTCTGGATACTTTCCGGGGAATTACAATTGCGTCAATGATTATTGTAAATTTTCCCGGAAGCTTCTCTCATGTTTACGCACCTCTGAGTCATTCAAAGTGGCATGGATGCACTCCCACGGATTTAATTTTCCCATTTTTTCTTTTTATAGTTGGCGTTGCTATATCGTATTCATTCAGGAAATTTGACGATAAAACTTCTTTATTTGCTACAAGTAAAATAGCAAAACGGGCATTAATAATCTTTTTGATTGGATTGGCATTAAATGCATTTCCATTTAACTCTGGGATTTCAGATTTGCGTATATTGGGAGTATTACAACGGATAGGTATCGCATATGGAATAGCTGCATTGTTTTGTCTTTATTTCAACTCAAAAAAACTGACAATCATATCAGGGATTATATTAATCATCTATTGGCTGCTATTATTGGGATTTGGCCAAGGTGACCCTTATGGTATGGAAAGCAATTTAGTCCGCGTTATTGACCTCAGGATTTTTGGTGAAAATCATCTATGGAAAGGAATCGGAATACCTTTTGATCCAGAAGGATTGTTGAGCACGCTCCCTGCTGTTGTAACAACTATTTTTGGATATTTAGCCGGTGAATCATTACAGACAAAATCCAATCTTAAGTCATTTGTTTATTGTATGTTTTTAGTGGGTGTTACTGCTATACTGATTGGGAAAATCTGGGGTATAACTTTCCCGATTAATAAATCTCTATGGACAAGTTCATATGTGGTTTATACATCAGGTTGGGCGTTGATATTTCTTTCGATTCTCTTATGGTTTATAGATGTTCAGGGATATAAGAAGTGGACATTTCCGTTTGTTGTCTTTGGCATGAATCCTTTATTTCTATACGTACTTTCAATTGTCTGGTTGAAAATTTATATTTCCTTAATAAAGATAACTAAAGCTGATGGTTCCGTTGTCAATGGGGTTGATTGGCTTTATAATCAATTATTTGTACCTGCTGCCGGTTACCTGAATGGCTCACTTTTATTTGCTGTAACACATGTCTTAATTTTTTGGATTATATTGTTAATTCTATATAGTAGGAAGATATTTATAAAAATATGATATATTTAGAGAGATAGAGGGGACAAGGGTTACTGCCAAAATTAACCTTGCAAATCGAAAGAGTTTATTTTAATATTCAATGATGATAACACGAAAGGCACAAAAAACCGCTGAACTTTCTCTGAAACAATATCCTGTTGTTGGAATCCTGGGACCCCGTCAGGTTGGTAAAACGACCCTGGCAAGAGCCATACAACGTATTCTCACACAAAAATTCATCCTTCATCAGGCAATTCATGGGAAGGCTTCGTAATTGAGCAGATTATCGGCATAATCCCTGAATACTGGCAAAGCTTTTTTTATCGAACAAGTGCAGGAGCAGAAATTGATCTTTTGCTCTTTGATCACAGGAATGAACCAATCGCTATAGAGATAAAGTATTCCCTGAGTCCAAAAGTTGAAAAAGGCTTCTGGAACGGTATGAAAGACCTACGTTGCAAAAAGGGATTTGTCATCTATCCGGGGGATGAAATATACCCGATTAGCAAAGATGTTTTTGCCCTGCCAGTTAAAAATATGGGGAGAATTTTTGAGTAGCTATAGTTTATATATGTGTTTTTTTAGGCGGTGCGGGAGCTAGGCATCAGTCAGACTCAACTGGCACAGATGTTAAGAATTTCGTAGCCGACAGTCAGTGCGGCGGTGAGCAGAGGTGAACAACTGGCCAAAGACCATAACTTCTTGTATAGATGAATGATTAACTTATAAGCCGATGTACGTCCCCTATTTTCTACGTTTAATTTAACACGCAATAAGATGGGTATAACAAGCTGCTGGAGAATCGACGGTAAAACGCTTGTGCGTTTCCTGCGTCTCATCTCCAACGGTATCTGCGTAATTCAAAAAATCATGGCTTAATAAAAGTGGATCAGTTATCTAATCGAAGGGGTTAAGGAGGGAATCATGCTTTATCAGACTATCCTATATGATATAGTTGAACCTGGCATCCTGAAGATTACTCTCAATCGTCCTGAAGTACGCAATGCCATTAACCATCAGCTAATTACTGATCTTAATGCCGCTTACGAAAAAGCACAGAAAGACGATTCTGTGAGGGTAATTATTGTTACCGGTGCAGGTACTGCTTTTAGTGCAGGACTGGACCTGGTCGCATATCGTGGGAAATCTCCTTTGGAATTCAGGAGATTTATAGAGACCTTTTATCTTGAAATGACCGAGATTCTTTACAAAATGGGCAAACCGATCATCGCTGCTCTTAATGGCCCCACTCTTGCGGCTGGCTGTTCCATTGCTTTTTCATGTGATATGCTGGTTGCTTCTGAGAGAGCAGTTATTGGCTATCCCGAAATTAACGTAGGGCTGGTTCCAGCCATGCATCTTATTTTATTACCCCGTCTGGTAGGTAAACATAAGGCATTTGAGCTGGCATTTACCGGAGATACCATTTCGGCCAAAACTGCGGCAGAGATCGGTTTGATAAATCACGCAGTCCCCCATGAAAAGCTGGAGGGGGAGGTTATGAAATATGCCCGTAATTTTGCGTCGAAATCACCTTTGGTTATGAAGATGAACCGGGATGCCTTCTATCGTGGATTGACCATGGAATTCAGGGCTGGAATAGCCGATGCCGGTGATGCACTGGCTATATTGGCAAGTTCTGAGGATTCTGTTGAAGGCATGACCGCCTTTAAAGAAAAGCGGAAGCCGGTATGGAAAGGAAGATAAGAATAAGGAGGGTTTTTATTATGTACTTTGCAGAGAGATTGGCAGAATGGGTTGTTGATTTAAAATACAAGGATATTCCGGCAGATGTGGTTGAAAAGGCTAAACTCTGCATCTACGATTGGGTATGTATAGCCGTTTATGGGGCTGACTCTCCCTGGACTAAAGCCCTCCTCGACATAGTTAGAGAGACTGGAGGGAGAGGGGAGTCTACTATTATGGTACATAAGGATCTTGTACCGTCTCCCAATGCGGCGATGGTAAATGCGGTTATGGCATTGAGCTATGACCTGAGTGATACATATCCACGGGTGGAACTCCATCCCAGTTGCAGTGTGATAGCCTCAGCATTGGCTATGGCTGAACGGGAGGGTGTGACAGGAAAAGACCTTATAACCTCTGTTGTGGCTGGCTATGAGGTTGTGACCAGGGTTGCATCTGCCATGAATAGGAGACCCCAGAGTTTCACTGCTGCCAGGGGCTTTGAGGCGAACTCCATATTTCCTTCCTTTGGTGCAGTTGCCGCTTCTGGTAAACTCCTTGACCTGAAGCAGGAGGAGATGACCAATGCCTTTGGCCTGGCAGGAGGGTCTATGGGTGCAGCCACCATAGATTACCTTATTGACGGAAACTGGACTTACAGGTGGAACTCTGGAAGGGCATCACAAAACGGGATACTAAATGCCCTTATGGCAAAAAAGGGGTTTGTTGGCCCTCATGCCATATTTGAGGGACAATGGGATAGTAAAGGACGGTTTGGGGTTATCAATGCCCTTTCAGGAGACATGACATTCCAGGACGACCTCGTAGACGGTCTTGGAGAAACATGGAATATCAAAGAAATGGCATTTAAATACTATGGATGCTGCCATTATAACCAGGGGTATGCAGATGGGGTAATCAAACTTATAAATGAACATGGATTCGAAGCAGAGGATATAGGTGAGATAACGGCATATGTTCCACATTTTGCCCTCTTCCTGGGTGTCCCCAGAGAAGTGAAAGTCAAACCAAAAAATCTGACCATATCTCAGTGGAGCCTGCCTTTCATCCTTGCAACAGTGATAGTAGACGGCCATCTTTTAAATCCAAAGGAGCAGCTATCTGAAAAAAGACTTACAGACACTAAGATGCTTGATCTGGCGGATAAGGTGAAGATTGAGAGAGATAGGGAACTGGACAAGGCATTTATGGAAGATGGTATATTTAAATCTCCCCTGAATGTCCGTTTGAAAGACGGGAATGAATATGAGATTACTTCCACATGCAAAGGATTCAGCCATAATCCTCTGACCGAGGAAGAGATGGATAACAAGTTTGATGTACTTACCTCAAGTGTGTTCGAAAAGGGAAAACGGGAAAGTATAAAGAAAGAATTGAAAACCCTCGAAGGGATAAAGAGCGTTTCCGAATGGGTAAGGAGTTGGTGATCAAGCAGAACCTGGTATTATGCCCCAAACTTTGCAAGGCGTCCCGCATTGGCGAGCATAATGGCCATAAGATTAACGGTGGGCTGGCGGCCTAACCCTCCCTGGATGCAGCTTATCTCATCGAATTTTGTTACCTGATCAATTCGGCAGAACTTAGAATTCAGTATTACTGGAAGGGGATGCCAGCTATGTCCACCCCACTTTGCAGGGGTAGAATGATCCCCTGTTACCGCCAGTACATCAGGGTTTAGTTCAGTTATCTGGGGCAAAAGGCTATCAACCTCTTCAATTACCTTCACCTTGGCATCAAAATCCCCATCTTCTCCACGGGAGTCGGTCTGTTTGATGTGTAGATAGAAGAAATCATAATTGTTAAACTGGTCTTTCAATGCCTTAAATTCATCCTCAATACCCTCCAGTGATGGAAGAACAGTCATCCCCAGCAACCGGGCTATTCCTTTATACATAGGATAAGTAGCTATAGCAAGAGACTTCAAGCCAAACCTTGTTTCTAACGAAGGATAGACTCTGTGCCTGGCAAATCCCCTGAGGAGGATCATATTGGCATTCTTTTCATCAGCCAGTATTGATTTTGCCTGAGACAGAAAATCCGAAACCAAGTTAGTTGTTGCCTTTGATTCGGGATTATTGGCTTTGGGTTCCAGGGGGAATAATCCAACCTTTTGAGGGTCTGTATCTTCTATGTCTCCTTCAAGACTGTCTCCCCTTAATACCAGTACTGCCCTGTGTTCTTTGACTGGTTCAACGAAAACCTCAGTATTACCAAGCCTGATATTTTCTTTTAGCTTTGCACATATCCTACTGTTTTCAGAATTGTTTATTCTGCCGGCTCTACGGTCAATGACCCTCCCCTCTTTGTCGATGGTTGCATAGTTTATCCGGGCTACCACATCTCTGGGAGTCAATGGAAAAGCTATCCCAGATGCCTCCAGAATCCCCCTTCCAATATTGCTTTCGAAAGGATCATAACCGAAGAGAGCGAAATGAGAAGGCCCACTCCCAGGAGTGATCCCCGGGGCAACAGGGTCCAACAAACCGCAGGTAGAGTTTTTAGCCAATTCATCCAGGTTGGGTGTATGGGCAACCTGCAGTTCAGTTCCCCCTTTTCCTTCCACTTCCAGTCCACCTACCCCATCTAAAATGAGATACACTATTTTAGTGTTATTTTTTATTACCAGTTTTTCAAGAAGACCATGTGAAAGCATTTATTTCTCCCCCACTCAAACCTTCTTTTCTACAAAAGCATAGGCATTATGGTTGTGAATGCTTTCAAAGTTTTCTGCCTCCACACTAAACCAGGTAATATTTGTATCGGCATCGAGCTTAGAGGCTACATTCCTGACCACGTCTTCAACAAACATAGGATTTAAATATGCCTTTTCTGTAACGAATTTTTCATCGGACCTCTTAAGAAGGGAGTAGACTTCACTACTTGCGGACTCCTCAACATATTTTATAATATCTTCAATCCAGAGGAATTTTTCGAAACGCAGCTTAACTGATGCTTTACCCCTCTGATTATGGGCGCCATCCTGGCTAATTTCTTTAGAGCAGGGGCATAAGGTGGTGATGGGGACGTCTACCTGAATATATAAATCTCTCTCTTCATTGTGGGATGCACAAAATTTGCAGGTATATTCCATCAGGCTCTTTGCTTTCGAAACAGGAGCCCTTTTCTCTATAAAATAAGGAAATTCTATCTCCAGGTGAGCAGATTTGGCATTGAGTTTTTCTTTCATTTCGTCAATTATGGTGAAGAGGGTTTTGATATTTATTCTTCCCCTGTACTCATTCAGTATCTCAATGAATCTACTCATATGGGTCCCCTTGAAGTGATGGGGAAGGTTGACATACATATTGATGTTAGCTATTGTATGTTGCGTCTTATTCTTGCGGTCTAAAACGATAATCGGGTATTTGATATTTTTTACACCGACTTTCTCAATCTCTATATTCCTATGGTCAATCTGGTTTTGAATATCGATCATATCTATGCTTTCTTTTAATTACCCTTCTGAAATAAGTAGGGCAATCACACAGGATTGCCCCTACTCTAACTCATAATAGGAGGCACAGGAACCCTCAGATTCCCAGACAGCTACCTTGCTTATTACAACATTACCATCACTGGTCTCTTTCTCTAAATTCTTGAATATATAAACCGCAATATTCTCAGAAGATGGATTTACCTCAGAAAAGTAAGGAATCTCATTTAGATACGTGTGATCCAATTGATTTAAAATGGTATGAGTTTTTTCTTTCAAGGTTCTGAAATCTATTGCCATGCCAGTACTATCCAGTTTTTTTGCCCTTGCATAGACGTCTACTCTAAAGTTGTGCCCATGGAGCCCTTCACATTTGCCTTCGTACTCTCTAAGGCTGTGGGCAGCAGAAAACCCTGATTCAATCATTACCTCATACATTGAACACCTCTCCTTGTTTTAAGATAACAATTCTTCGGTTTTTTATTTCTGCAAGGTCATGTTCCAGTTCAGGAAGGTGCTGAGGTTTCATGTGAAAGACAAGGATGGATAAGTCAGGGTTCTTTAATTTGTCCAGTTGATCTTTTAGCATCAAGGGGGTAAGATGCCCGCTAATCTCAGCCAGCTTACTTAAACGATTTGGGAAAGATGTTTCTATAAATACCGCTTTTAGGTCCGGTAACTTATTGGCTTCTTCCCAAATCTTGTCTGTAGTGCCTGTATCACCGGTATATACAATGGAGCTCTTTTTATCCCTGATTATATAGCCCACAGCATCCACTGCGTGATTGACAGGAATGGCAATGACAGTTAGCCCTGCAATACAGATAAACTCCCCTGTTTTTATCGGCTTAAACTGCAAGATGGGCTTTTCTATAGTAGGGAGGACGGTAAAGTCCGGGTATATTTTATCGTTCAACAGATGAGACTTTAGGTTATCAATGACTTCGGGAATACTGATTATTTCTACTGAGGTGTGATTTTCCCCTACAATTACATTGTCAGCCAGGAAGAGGATATCCTTTGTGTGATCGAGGTGAGAGTGAGTGACCAGAATACTGCGGATATTCATCTGCTCATTCAGGGTTAAGGCAGATGTTACTGTCCCGGCATCAAGAAGTAGAGTATCATTAATGAGGAATGTTGTACTATGAAAATCCTTCAGTTCCGCTCCATAACAACCAAGTACCTTTATCTTCACGTCTACTCCTAAATACTAAAAGGTTTCTCCACCTTAGTGGGTGTTACGGGTTGCTCCAGCCTTTTATCCTATCCCTTCCTTCAGGCTTTTGACGAATTGCCCTACCTTTTTAACCATATCGGGACTATTTAAGTTCTCTTCGATGATCTTTACAATGGCGCTGCCTACGATTACTGCATCAGCCCACCTAGCTACTTTACCGGCTTGCCCTGGGGTTGAGATACCAAACCCTACTCCTACCGGAAGGCATGTAAACTCCTTAACCTTGGCTACGTATTCCTCAATACGACTGTTAAGATTGCTCCTTGCACCCGTGACCCCGGTAACCGATACATAGTAAATAAATCCACTGGCTTTATTTGTAATTAGTTTTATTCTATCTTTATTACTAGTAGGAGCTATCAAGAATATAATATCCAGGTTATCCTTGTCAACATAAACCTTTAGTTCGTCCACTTCCTCAGGGGGAAGATCGACTATAAGTACACCATCTACACCAGCCTCTCTGGCATCTCTGGAAAATTTTTCAGCACCATAAGTAAAGAAAGGGTTGTAATAACCGAATAGTATGAGGGGTATCTCTGTATGCATCCGTATTTCACTAACTAAATCCAGAACATCTCTTAAGGAGACACTGTTTGCCAATGCCCGTTCTGAGGCACGTTGTATTGTGGGACCATCTGCCATGGGGTCAGAAAAAGGGACGCCCAATTCGATGATGTCTGCCCCGCTTTCCTCCAGTTGAAAAATGAGTTTCTTTGTTAAATCCAGAGATGGGTCTCCGGCAGTAATATACGGAATTAGTGCCTTTCTATTACTGGCACTTAATCTTTGAAAAACCCTGGTTATTCTGGTCATTATAGTGAAACCCCCAGGGCTTCGGCTACTGTATTCATATCTTTATCACCCCTACCTGATAGATTGACGATTATAACCTTCTCTTCGTCGAGTCTTGGGGCAAATTTTATTGTATAGGCGATAGCATGAGCGCTTTCCAGTGCAGGTATGATACCTTCGGTTGTGGTCAGGAGCCTGAATCCATCGAGAGCATCTTTATCAGTGACAGAAGAATATTTTACTCTGCCTATGTCTTGGAAGTAGCTGTGTTCAGGACCTACCCCGGGATAATCCAGACCAGCAGCAATGGAATGGGTATGCTTGATCTGACCGTTTTCATCCTGCAGGAGATAGGTTTTACTTCCGTGGAGGACACCAACGCTTCCATCCATTATAGAAGCTGCGTGCTTGCCTGTATTAATACCGAATCCAGCGGCCTCCACCCCAACCATTTCTACCTCTTTATCATCTTTAAATGGATAAAACAACCCCATTGAATTGCTTCCGCCACCAACACAGGCAATTAGATGGTCTGGCAATCGTTTCTCCACCTCTAATATCTGCCTTTTTGTTTCCCTGCCAATTACGCTTTGAAAATCTCTAACCATCATAGGGTATGGGTGGGGACCTGCTACGGAACCAATAATATAAAAAGTATTGTATATATTGGTAACCCAATCCCGCATCGCCTCGTTCATTGCGTCTTTTAATGTATTAGTCCCGGACGAGACGGGCTGCACCTTGGCACCCAATAGCTTCATCCGAAAGACATTTAATGACTGACGCTTTATATCCTCCATGCCCATGTATATCTCGCATTCCAGTCCAAACATAGCAGCTACAGTTGCAGTGGCTACCCCATGTTGACCTGCGCCGGTTTCTGCTATAATACGAGTTTTGCCCATCTTCTTAGCCAGAATGATCTGCCCCAGAGTGTTGTTTATCTTATGAGCACCGGTATGACATAGGTCCTCTCTTTTAAGATAGACCTTGGCACCTCCCAGTCTTTGGGTTAGTCTTTCGGCCAGATATAGAGGGGTTTCTCGTCCGACATATTCCCTGAGATAGTAGTTAAGCTCCTCTTGAAATTCTCTATCGTCCCTGTACCTGTAGTATGATTCCTCTAATTCTAAGAGGGCGGGCATTAGAGTCTCTGCTACATATCTCCCTCCATATATCCCAAAATGCCCCTTTTTATCAGGTAACATATCGTTATCCCTTCTACTGCTTATAAGCCTTTTTAATTATTTTTATAAATTTTTCTAACTTAACAGGATCCTTTTTGCCTGGTTTAGATTCAACCCCACTGCTTACATCCACTCCATAGGGTTCTACCATTTGGATTGCTTTCATGACATTGGCGGGATTAAGCCCTCCTGCAAGGATAACTCTGCTGGCAAATCTTTTTGCCTCAGAGGCGAGTTCCCAATTGAAAGCTCTCCCGCCGCCTCCATAGATTTCTTCATAATATGTATCGAGTAATACAGCGCTTACCTGATAAGAGGGAATAACCTCAAGACACTTTCTGTTATTAATACTGAATGCTTTTATCACTTTTTTGTCGAAATGAGAACAAAAATCCGGTGATTCATTACCATGGAACTGGAGAATGTCTATAGAACAACTTTCACTGATCTCCCTTACTCTATCCTCTTTTTCATTAACGAATACCCCTACCGAGGATACGAATGGTGGAAGCTCACGAGTTATTTCCCTAGCTGTGTCTTCTCGAATATAACGGGGGCTGTCTTTATAAAACACAAAACCCAGGGCATCAGCCCCAAGGTTTACTGCCCGGATAGCATCTTCTATATTGGTTATTCCACAGATTTTAATCTTTGTCATTTATATCAGGGCTAACCCCTCCTGAAAGGAAAGTCCATACTCCTTTATCATCCCAATTTTGACTTAGTAGGAGTCCATCGTTAATGGAAGGTCTTATCACTATCTTTCCCACCATTTATGACTTTATAGCGCCTCTTAAGCCTTGACCACTTCCATCTCATATAGTACTGGTATAAAAATCCCCATATTCTATGGTAATTCAGGTATATTATACCAAAAACCATCCCCCCAAGATGAGTAATGTGGGCAATGCCTCCACCAGTTCCAGCTATGGATGCATAGAGCTCAATAGCCCCGAATATCATAACAAAGTATTTTGCCTTTATGGGAAAGAACAGATAAATATAAATAATGCGGTTAGGAAAAAACCAACCATAGGCTAAAAGGATACCATAGATCACTCCAGACATTCCAATAGTGGGAATAAAGAGGTTAGGGGTTATAAGCACAGTGCATATTGCGGCACCAATGCCGGTAATAAAAAAGTATCTTAGAAATACCCTGGAACCCCAGTATCTTTCAAATTCACAGCCAAACATCCAGAGGGCAAAGAGATTAAATAATAAATGAAAAAACCCTCCGTGGAGGAATATATATGTCCCTAATTGCCAAAGAAAATATTCATGCCATACCATAGCAGGAACCAATCCAAAAATCAGGTTCATCTGCTGACCAACTATCGTTTGAAGCAAGAAAACTGCCCCTGATATGATTAAAAGCTTCTTAACAGTAGGGGTCATTGAAGGTCCAAAGGAAAGATGCTGTCTTTTGGAGTAATACTCCATTTATATATCCTTTCAAAAAGACTTGGGTATGAATCCTTTTCAGGTTGGAATAGATTTTATACTCAATGGTGAAAAATAAAGGCATTAAAGGGGCTTAAAAATAAAACCCCTGTAATGCCTGATCAGTAGATAATTAAAGCTTTTTCCTCGCTTTAATCTCTGTCTTTCTGATCTTCCAGAAATCGGGCTTCCTCTTTTCCATAAACGCTTTGGGTCCCTCTTTACACTCCGCACTATCAAACCAATCAGGATACATTAGCCTTGACATCTGACCGTATGAACCAGACATGTAGTCAATATCCATATCGAAGCTTGCCTTTAGGATTTCCAGACAACCAGGGCTCAACGACAGGATTTCCTCACACCATTTATCCACCTCTTCATCAAGTTTATCCAAGGGCACTATAGTATTTATCAGTCCCATCTCTAGTGCCTGCTGGGCATTGTAGCGTCTGCAGAGCATCCACATTTCCCTTGCCTTTTTGGCTCCCACAACCCTTGTCAGGTATGCAACAAGATAACCATCAGCCGGGCTGGCAACCCGGGGTCCATTCTGCCCAAATTTGGCGTTATCTGCTGCTATAGTAAAATCGCACACATAGGCTAAGTGATGTCCCCCTCCAATAGCCCACCCTTTTACCGCCGCAATGGTCGGTTTTCGGCACATTCTAACAATTTGATTGGGGGGGTATCTCCAGTAAAATTGCTCTCTTAGACCGGTGGCCTCCCAGCCGACATCACCACCCGTACTGAATGCCTTATCCCCTGCACCTGTAATAATTACCGCACCAATCAGAGAATCATGGCTGGCATCATCCACTGCTCTGAACATTTCATCCTGGGTCAAATTGGTAAAAGAATTGAGTTTGTCTGGACGGTTGATCGTTACTCTGGCTATTCCACCTTCCAGTTCCTTATGGTACTTCTTCTCATAAATAATGTCTTTAAAATCAAAACCAGCTACAGTTTTCCACTTTGTCCAAGCCATTTCTTATGACCTCCCTTAATATAGATATTCTATACCCCCCTTTGTTGAAGGTAGTGCTTTAAATATACCTGCTCCTTTTTCCAAGTCAAGGTATTTTTTCAGTACAAATAACTATTTGACAGTGAATGGATTGAATGCTAAAGTACCTGATACTTTTTACGAAGCCATCAATTTTATAGGGGAGAGATAAAACAACATGACAAGAATAATCCTCGTTAGACATGGAGAGACCGATTGGAACAAACAGCAGGTATTTCGAGGAAGGATTGATGTGCCCCTTAACTCTGTGGGGCTTGAGCAGGCAAGGGCAACCGGTGAAGCCCTTGGTAATTACAGGATAGATGCAATTTATTCAAGTCCTTTGAGCAGGGCGATGGAGACAGCTAATGCCATCGGCAGGTCTCACCCCTACCTCTCGATAAAAGAGGCAGAAGGCTTTATCGATATTGACTTTGGAAAGTGGCAGGGGATGCCCCATGACAGGGTGAAGGAAGAATATAAGGAGCTTTATGATAAATGGCAAAAAGAACCTCACAATGTTAAAACGCCTGATGGTGAAAGTCTGGATGATGTGAAACTCCGGTCTATGGGAGCACTAAATAACATACTTACCAGTCATGAAAATGAGGTCGTCGCAATTGCTTCACACAGGGTGGTAAATAAGGTTATTCTGTGTGCCGTACTGGGGCTGACCAATCAACATTTCTGGCGCATAAGGCAGGATACATGTGCAATAAATATATTCGACAGCTCGGAGAGAGGATTTATTATCTCTGTGATAAATGATACCTGCCATATCAAAGCAATGGCTGACAGTGCAAGTAGGGCAGATTTTTAAGTAAGTGTTCAGCTGTTAGTCATCCGGTCTCAGTAAAAAACAAATCCTTTACCCCTTCGCCTTGCTTATTATAGCGTATCTTGCTGTTGGCTGTTTGCTGATCGCTGACCGCTTATATTTTTTGATAGAAGGTTCCGCATGTTAGTAGATTCTCACGCCCATCTGGATTTGCCTGAATTTGATAATGATCGAAGTGAGGTTATTAAAAGGGCAAAGGAGAGCGGGATAGACTATATTCTTACCATTGGGATCAATTCGGAGTCATGCAGCGAGGCTATAGAACTGGCAGACTCTTACGATTTTATATATGCATCCATAGGTATCCATCCCCATGATGCAAAAGATATTAACGAAAACACCTATACGGTTTTAAAGTCACTTGCCAATAACAAAAAAGTAGTTGCTTTTGGAGAGATTGGCCTCGATCTCTATCGTAATCTCTCTCCAAAGGGTATTCAAATCAAGAGATTTCGGGAACAGATCAACCTGGCCAATGAGTTGAAGCTTCCTGTTATAATCCATAATAGAAATGCCCATAAAGAGACCCTGGAGATTCTGAAAGAAGAAGGCGCCAGGAATTTGGGGGGGATTATACACTGTTTCTCAGGCGATTACTCTATGGCGAAGAGTTGTATTGATATGGGGTTTTATATTTCCATCCCCGGTACGATAACTTTCCCAAAGGCTGTAGAGCTTCGGGAAATAGTAAAAAAACTTTCCCTCTCAAAAATACTGATTGAGACCGACTGCCCGTTTCTCACACCGGTTCCCTACCGGGGCAAGAGAAATGAACCTTCTTTTGTAAGGTATGTAGCGGAAATGATAGCTTCCCTTAAAGATACATCCTTTGAAGAGGTCGCAGAGATTACATCCCAGAACTTCAGAACCCTTTTTGCCTCCTCACTAATCCCCTAAGGATAAACAGCAGAGCTGTCCTCCTCTGGCCTCCTTCTATGTCGCCCTCTCCTTTAGACCAACGCAATTGTGCCATGTGCTGTTACCCCTCTTCACTCACGTCATTTTCGAGCGGTGCGGCTATTACCTGTTTGTCGGGTTCGGGCGGCAGGAGATGCCGGGGCAGAAAAGCAAGTCCGGCGATGAGTGTAGGAACGACGGCGCTCGCGATGACGACTGCTACAAGGAAAGAGTATTGTCCCTGAGTCACGATGCCATGCGAGAAACCATACAAGGCGGAAATTGTACCAAAGGTCAGCCCTGTGGACATCATCAAGGTGTAATACCATCGCTCGTCGCGTCTGCGCCGGAACTGTCCAATAACTGGATATAACCCGAATATCTTCGATAACACCTTACTCCCCAGCAATACCAGGAAAACAATCGGGGCCGAAGCAAGGGCTGGCAATGAAACGAACGTCCCAGCGCGAATGAAATAGAACGGTGTGAGGAATCCAACAGTCAAAGTCCGCAGTCGCCGAATCCAAAAAGTATCGCCATTCGAGAATTCGGCCAGAACAATGCCAACAAGATATGCCGGAAGCACCGCTTCGCTGCCCGACCAAAGCGCCAGAGCGCCCAGACCGAAAAGGATAAGTATCACCCATTTGGTTCTGATCGCGGCGGTACGGTAAGCGTATATACGGGTCAAAAAACGGCTGGTAAACGGCAGAATCGCCAAAATAAAAGCGGTCACGGCAATAAATATGACCGTCTTGTATGTGAATGGCGCAAACAATAAACCGAGGGCAATAACCGTCCCAAGATCATTTATGAAGCAAGCCCCAAGAATGCCCTTTCCGAAATCGGTTCTGTTGAAGCCGGTTTCCAGCATGACTGCGTAGACAACCGCCATAGAGGTTGTGGAAAGCGCTACGCCGCAGAGCAAACTTGCCTGGAGTCCCCAACCCAGGAGGTAGCGCGCAATTACAGCACAGCCCATAAACGGCGCGATGAAACCGATCAGACCAACGACAGTTACCTCCTTCAGCTTCGTTCGAATCACATCCGGTTCGAGTTCGGCGCCAGCCAGAAAGGTCAGCAAGACAGCTCCGGATGAAGCCAGAAAACGCACCCATTCCAGATTTGAACCCAAATCCTCTGTTTTGCCGAAGGAAGCGGCCACGGCGGCCGTAATTACACCCACGCAAATTTCAACCAGGGCGATGGATACGCGCAGGTGATAGGCTATTATGGCGGAAGTAACGGCCAATCCAAGCCAAAGGGAAGCAATAATGAAAATCTGCTCCATTTCGGAGTCCTCCTTTCGTAAAACCAACCGCGCCTCGACGAAGGCACAAAAAAACCCGCTTTGCAGCGGGTTAGTTATTGTACAGTAATGACTCCACCGCTGCAGCAGCCTGAGCGGCAGGAGTCATCAGCCCATGTCCGGGCGGTTATCAGGGGGACCCCATCCCCTTGTATTTTGCATTATAATAATTATAAGCTCCTCCCGTTGTCAAGAGAAAAAAGGACTCTGATCGGAAATAAAAAGACTTTCCATATCTCCAATGGCACCATCAAATTACATGCTTACTCCTTTCCCTCTGGCTTTGGTCGCCATTCCTTATCTGCAACCCACCCCTCCGTTGCGCCGGTAATAATGTCGAACCGTGGTACGTAAGGCTTGATATCAAGCAAAGGAGTTTTATCAAGGACATCTACCCCCTCTATCTCTAGAATGTTCTTGTCTCTTCTTATTAGCTTTACAATTGACATACCAATACCATTTGGTCTGCATGGATGTCTCGTTGCAAATATACCGTGTGGTTCGTCATCCAGGAAAGTGGACCGTATCAGCTGTACTTCCCCTGCCCTGTCGAACTGATAAAATAAATAAATGTGTGAAAATGTCTCTATATCCTTTAGCCCTGCCTCATATTGTTCAAAGACTTCTACACGACCCGTAACACCAGAACTATAGACTGGCTGGATCGGGCATTCGTCTTTTGTCATATAAGGGGAATGTATTATACCAATCGGTTCTGTCATTTTTATCATTTTGTCTTGTCCCTGTCCCAATAACAAAACACGAAGCTATTTACTTCTTGGCAGCCGGAATCATCCAGTCAGTTATTGGAGCCAACATCTTCTTGTCTGGGTCAGCCTTGTATATTCGACAATAATCTGCAGCTACATGGTCGTCTGGACCCAATGTAATTGGACCACAAATTCCATTCGTATCAAGTTTGTTTATACTTTCCAGGGCATTAACAAACCCTTCAATAGTTAAATCTTTCCCTGCACGTTTAAATCCCTCTGCCCATACCAATGAAGAAATCCAACCCTGCATATATGTTCTAATACGATAATCTATTTCGGGCTGATACTTATAACTTATGCTCTTTAAATTATTCATGCCCGGGCTCTTGTCATACCAGGAGTTATAAGAATTAACTCCCATCAAATTGTCAACAGAAAACGGTAGGTTGCGAAGAATGTCGTCCTCACAGGTATAATGATTACCGAAAAATATGCTCTTTAGTTTAAATTTCTTTGCCGTTTTGACGACATTAATTGCAAACTCAGAGGACATTGGAATTATAATGTAATCGGCATTAGCTTTCTTTAGATTGAGCACCTGAGATGTAGAATCCATGTTCATTAGGGATATAACCTCTACACCAGCAAGTTGAATTCCATAGAATCTTGCCCTCTCCTGTGCAGCCCTGAGACAGACATTTCCATATTCAACATCTAGATATACAACTGCAATTCGTGGATTTTCCAGTTTTAATACATTTATCAAATAATCAAACATAACACTAATCTGGTTCTCGTAAGGTGTAGCCGCGATGAAAATGTACCGTTGCGTCGGATGGACTAAACTTATAGCCTGAGATATACCGATAGACGGCACTTTTAATTTCTCGATCTGTCTTTTTAAAACCATGGTCTGCCCTGTTCCTTCAGGACCAAAGAGACTAAATATCTTATCCTTGTAAAGAAGTTTCTTAAAAGTAGCTGATGAAAGGGGAATGGAGTATCGGGTATCCTCTACTATAAGCTGTATCTTTCTTCCGTGAATACCACCCTGGTCGTTTATGTTCCTATAATAGTTCCTCATTGCTCCAACCCAAGCTGTAAAATGGTCCGCTGCTGGCCCTGTAATACTGGCCTGGGCACCTATCTTTATAGTGTCGCCAGTAATACCCCTTACTTGTTCAGAATACCCATATTCACCTCCCAAAATGAACGGCAATGCAAACGACAAAATAAATATAACTGTCAAATTACGCCACCTAACTAAACTTCCTGATTTCATACTAAAATCCTCCCTTTTAACTTATATTGGATCCCAAACTTTGCGATAGAGGTTTCTAGGCTGCACAAAGTCATCGTTTGGGTGTGTAAAGGGATAACGCCCTGCTTGGCCCGAAAGGTCAAAAGAAGGCTCACTGACCTTGAATCTGGCTTCGCCCCCCCCGAAACTATTGTGCCAGTAGTTGATGCCACCACCATTAGCGGCATCCTTTCTTTGTTTATGAGGTTACATCTGTATAACGCCCATCATCACACGCGGGCAGAGTTACCATAGTTTATGGTACAGACAATGCATGCCGGAGACTGAAAAATTGTTTCAAGCGGTACGGTACTGCCCGTCTTTGTGCATAGTGTGTTCAGGCGAATTTTATATGATAATAGTTCTATGTATTCAATGTCGATGATTAGAAGTTACGGCCACGCCCCTGTCCTCCTCTGCGCTTGCCATATCCCTCTTTACCACCGCGACTATCGGTACGAGGACGAGCCTCATTCACGTTAAGAGTTCTTCCTTTCAACTCTTTGCCATTTAGGTCATCAATTGCAGATTGACCTTCAGCTTTAGAGGGCATTTCCACGAATCCAAATCCCTTTGACTGACCACTATCCCTGTCTTTTATAATAGCGGTGGATTCAACCTGCCCGAATTGTTCGAAAGCCAACCGTAAGTCCTCTTCGGTGACCTTATACGACAAATTTCCTACATAGATCTTCATTCTAATCTCCTTTTGCTGGTTTTTTATTTGTTAGAGAGTTTAATAATAGAACTGTTCTATTCTAAAATTTATTTGCTTTCACCTCCTATCAAAGCATAACAATGAGCGTCACACGTTTCTGAAAGGCCGTCCGCAGCGTTTCAGAAATCGCGTACAAGCTGTTGTTGTATATCCCATCTCATCCCACGATCAGAAGAGCAATTTAACTCCTCCCTGATGCAGCAAACTTATACTCATCTTGTAAAATTGCAATACAATTTTACAAGAGTATTATAAAATTTTTATCTTCCAGATTGTGCCTTCGGGTCCATCTTCCAGAACAATACCCTTTTCGGTCAGCCGATTTCTAATATCATCTGCCAGATTCCAGTTTTTTTCTGATCTGGCACTTGCCCTTTCTTCTATCAGACGAAGGATTTCTTTTTCATCTATCTCTAGCTCATAAATTCCTTTTAACCTTTGTTTCTTAAAATAATCCTCCGGGTCTGTGTTGAATAAACCAAGAACAAAGCCAATCTTGTTTAATGTATCTCTTCCATATTTCAGTATGCCAATGGAGTTCGGGGATCTGGCAAGTCCTCTTTTGTCGCTTATATATCTGTTCAGTGCCTTTACCCCATCATAGATATAACCGATGGCAAGGGCAGTATTGAAATCATCATCCATTGCCTCTTCAAATTTTACAGGAAGATCGGATAATGTTCCACATACCTCCTTCTCTATTTCATTCAGGCTTTCCAATGAAAGACTCTTATCCTCGTTTTCACTCCCTGTAAGGTCATTTATATTTTTGAGGGTGGTGTATATTCTATCCAGGCCTTTTTTGGACTCTTCTATATTTTTATAAGAGAAATCGACAGGGCTTCTATAATGATTGGAGAGCAAGAAAAGACGAATCACCTCCGGATGGTATCGCTCAACTATCTCCTTTATGGTGAAGAAATTCCCAAGGGATTTTGACATCTTTTCTTTGTCAATATTTACAAAACCATTATGCACCCAGTATTTGACAAAAGGTTTCCCTGAAGCCCCCTCTGATTGGGCCTTTTCATTTTCATGGTGAGGGAATATGAGGTCCTTTCCTCCACCATGGATGTCAAATGTTTCTCCAAGATACTTCTGGCTCATTGAAGAACACTCTATATGCCACCCAGGTCTCCCCTTTCCCCATGGACTATCCCAGGAAGGCTCCCCTGGTTTGCTTGCCTTCCAGAGAGCAAAATCCATGGGGTTCTCCTTCCTCTCATCGATTTCCACTCTGGCTCCTGCATACATTTCCTCGATAGTCCTTCCGGAAAGCTTTCCATACCCATGAAATTTGTTTACTGAAAAGAATACATCATTTTCTATCCTGTATGCATATCCGTTTTCAATAAGCTTCTCAATGGTCTTTATCATATCGGGGATGTGATCTGTTGCCTTTGGTTCTATAGTTGGTGGAACAATCCCGAGTAATTTCATATCATTGCTGAACTCTTCTATATACCTTTCCGAGATCTCCTGACAACTGACCTTTTCAGTTCCTGCCCTGTTGATTATTTTGTCATCAACGTCTGTGAAGTTTCTCACATAGGTCACCTCATAACCCTTATGCCTGAGATACCTGAAGATGACATCAAAGACAATTGTTGAACGGGCATGACCTATATGGCATAGGTCATATACAGTAACCCCACAGACATACATGCCCACTTTGCCTTTCTGTAAAGGTTCGAAGTCCTCTTTGCTTTTTGTCAATGTGTTATATACCCTCAATGTCATTCTGTTTTTCTCCTGTCGAAGTAGTATCCTTCTGGTCCTTCCCGAAGCTTTCTCAATTCATCTTTTTTCACACGGTGAGTCAACGTCCTTGGGAAATCCTTCCTATATACGATATATCGGGGAATCTTAAAATATGCCAACCTTTCTTCACAGAACTGGATCAACTCAGTAGGTGAAACAGTTTCATGGGTCTCTCCCTCTTCAAGGATAACATATGCCTTTACCTCTTCGCCCCGAAGCTCATCAGGAAATGCAATGACAGCCACTTCCTCTACCTTTGGATGAGATCGGATCACTTCTTCTACCTCCAGAGAAGAGATATTTTCGCCACTCCTTCTTATAATATCCTTTTTTCTGTCGACAAAATAGAAAAAGTTATCCTCATCTCTATAGGCATTATCCCCTGTGTGGAACCATCCTCTTTGCATTGAAATTGCCGTAGTCTCTGCATCTCTGTAGTATTCTTTAAAGAGCATGGGTCCTCTCATAACAATCTCACCTACTGTACCTGAGGGGACTTCTCTGTCATCTTTGTCAAATATCTTGATCTCATTGGGACCCTGGGGTCTCCCGCATGAGCCCTTTTTGTGGGGTCCATTAATATGCTCGATGGTTAACCCCCCTTCACTCATTCCCCAGTCCTGAAGCATCTTACATCCCCATCTCCTGCCCAGTCGCTCTGAAAGCTCAGGATGGCCAGCGCTTAACACAACTCGAAGGGTGTTATTTTTTTCGTACTCTGTGACCGGGAGTTTGTCTAAAAAGGCGAGGATCGCCCCTATGCAGTGGAATACCGTGCAGTTGTATTGACATACCTGTTGCCAGAACAGTCGAGGACGAAAACGGTCTATAAGGGCAATACTTGCACCAGTTATTAGAGACGTCGTAGTGATGACCCACTGGGCACCTGCATGGAAAAGCGGAAGAACACAGATAAAGCGGTCCTCAGATGTTACAAGGAGGTTATCCTTAATTGCTTCTGCAAAGGCGATATAATGGAAATGGCTGAGTACACACCCCTTTGGTTCACCTGTCGTACCTGAGGTATAAATAACGGAGAGCACATCATCTCCGGTCAATTGTTCTTCTGGCAAAAGATCGCTGTCTTCATTTATGATACGGGAGAAGCTGGTTGTCTTCGGGTACTCGTTGTTTCCCATACAGAAGACGCTCTTTAGGTGGGGTAAGTCCTCACGCTTTCGTTCAATGATTTCTCTGTAGAGGTCAAAATCGGCAATCAGCGTATTTGCCTCAGAATGGTCCAAGATGTAAGATGCCTCTCTCTCTTTAAAGGCAACGTTTATAGGAACCATAATTGCCCCTAATCTGGCTATGGCAAACCAGCCGTAGAGGAATTCTGGACAATTATTGAGAAATAAGGCTACCCGATCTCCCTTTTTAACACCTTCTTTTTTTAATGCAGATGCTACGCTGTTGACCCTTTTACCAAAAGTGCTGTAAGAAATTTCATTATCCCTGAATAAGAGAAAGGCCTTATCAGGTTGAATTTCTATCTGGCGTTTCAATGCGTCATTTAAATTCATGATTCCCCCTGAGAATTTGCTGACCAATAAAAATTCTTTGTTTTCATCGAGGAGTCATTATATAATAAGATCAATTGCTGTCAAATTAAATCCAGACCATTTGATATAAATCTCTTTAGGTAACGTAATCATCAGTTGACAGAGTGGAATCTGAATGTTTACAAACAGGTCGTTTGTCCATGCAGTCTTTTCTCTTTATAGTTTCTTGGCTATCAATTTTTCTTGTCTTTCCAAGTAGTTGTAGTTTTATCAAGTACGTTTACTCCTTTGGCACGACTTTTGATTTATTTAAAGTGTTTATAGGGATTGTCGGGTTTTCATATGTTTGAATCTATAGTTGATGCCCTTTATAAAATATTTGAAGATTGTGCTTTATGCCCAAGACAATGCCATGTCAACAGGAGGGTTGGCCAATTGGGTTATTGTAATGCCGGATCAAATTTGAAGGTGGCAAAGGTGATTTCCCACTTTGGTGAGGAGCCGGCAATTTCAGGAAACCAAGGTTCCGGTGCGATATTCTTCAGCCACTGCAACCTGAGATGTAGCTTCTGCCAAAACTATCAGATAAGTCAACTGGGTATGGGGGAAGGGATGTCTCCTGAAGAGCTTGCAAATAAGATGCTTTCACTCCAAGATTCTGGGTGTCATAACATAAACCTTGTGACACCAACGCCATACTTGCCCCATATAGTAAAAGCCGTTTCAACGGCAAAGGCTGATGGCTTGAGGATACCGATTGTATATAATACAAACGGTTATGAGAAAGTAGAGATCTTGAAATTACTGGAGGGGATAGTAGATATATACCTTACTGATGCCAAATACGGAAGTAATAAAGCTGCCTCTTCTTATTCCAGAGTAGAGAACTATTTGGAGCATAACATCTCAGCTTTGAAAGAGATGAAGAGGCAGGTTGGTAATCTTAAGTTGAACAATATGGATATTGGGAAAAAAGGTATTATTGTAAGACACCTGATACTTCCAGGTAATGGTGCAGAATCCTTTTCCCTTTTAGATATGGTTGCCAGAGAACTGGGGACAGACATATATATAAGTCTTATGGGACAGTACTTTCCCAGGTATAAGGCATTGGATAGTGAGGATTTGGGAAGAAGACTAACCAATGAGGAATTTGAGGGGTACCACTGTGCCCTAGAATCAAGAGGCTTTGAAAATGGATGGATCCAGTATCCCGACCATGTTGATGGTGGTTTTCTGCCTGATTTCCAAGTAAAAGATGGATGGAATTAGAACGTAAAAATGAATGAATGTTCATTTTTTTACTTGACGACGCCTAACTTGCGTGTTACAAATAAAGTCTACTAGAGTTTTAAAAAAGTATCCCTTTTTGCTTCAGTTGAAAAAAGCGTGAACTGTGAACCGATAACCGTGAACGGTTACTTTTAGTTTAACAGAAGAGAGTTGAACAATGATATACCAATTGAATGCCGATGTAAGAAATTTTGGGAAAGCTATATCTGAACTCAGTGATGTGGATATATATGCGTGTTACCAGTGCGGTAAGTGTACTGCAGGTTGTCCCATTGTTATGGAGATGAGCCATACCCCAAATCAGATAATGAAGTTGATTCAACTGGGACTGAAAGAGGAGGTTTTGAATTCTCTGACGCCCTGGTTGTGTGCCTCTTGCGAAACCTGCACAACCCGTTGCCCGAAAGGGGTAGACATCGCCAAGATTATGGATACCCTTAGGATACTTGCCCGCAAAGAGGGTTATCAATCTAAGGAACCAAATGTGGTAAACTTCAATGATATTTTTTTGAACTGTATAAAGAATAAGGGGAGATTACAGGAAACACATTTGGCTATGATGTATAATTTAAAAACCAGGCAGTTTTTTAAGGATGCTGATATAGGCCAGAAGTTATTTATGAAGGGAAAGATATCCCTTACCAGTGATAGAATAAAAGGGACTGATGTGATGAAAAACATCTTTGAGAAATCAAGGGCGTTTTTGGGCAAAGGGGAATAGATTATGGTGTACGGATATTATCCAGGCTGCTCCTCTCATGGCACAGCGAAGGAATACGATATTTCCACGAAGAAGGTTTGTGAGAGATTAGGATTGAAACTGGAAGAAGTAAGAGATTGGAATTGTTGTGGTGCCTCGCCAGCCCACGTTACCAGTGAAGAACTGGCTCTGGCATTACCCTTCAGAAATCTAGCCCTGGCTGAGAAACAAGGTCTGGATAGCATAATGTCCACTTGTTCTGCCTGTTACAATCGCCTTAAAGTTGCCCATGAGACAATGAAAAAAGCCCCTGAGATATTGAATAGAATAAGCGAAATAGTTGGAGAGCCTTATAATAAGACTCTTAAGGTTATCCACTTCCTGGATCTTATCTCGAAGGAGTTTGGTGTAGAGAAAATAAAGGAAAATGTGATGAAGCCTTTAACGGGGTTAAAGGCTGTATCATATTATGGTTGTCTTTTGACAAGGCCTCCAGAACTGGTGACTATTGACCCTGATGCAGAAAATCCCACGATAATGGAGGAGATTATAGAGGCACTGGGGGCAGAATCGCCGTATTGTTCTCACAAAACGGAGTGCTGTGGCGCCAGTTTTGCCCTGGATAGAACGGATATTGTCTTGAGATTGAGCAACGAAATCCTTAAAGCAGCCAGGTTTGCTGATGCTGATTGTATCGTTGTTGCCTGTCCTTTGTGTTTTGCCAACCTGGATATGAGACAGTCACAGATAGCTTCGAAATATGGTGTTAATTATTCCTTACCTGTTTTATTTATCTCCGAATTGATGGGTATAGCTATGGGAATGGGCTATAAGGAACTTGGGATTGATAAGCATATTGTTAGCGCAAAGAATCTATTAAAGGAAAAGGATTTGATATAAAAAAGGGCTTTGGAAAAGTATCCCTTCAAAGTCCCCAATCTAAAGAAGGGGTGTCACTGTGTCAAGAATTGGAGTATTTATCTGTCACTGCGGTGTGAATATATCAAGCATCGTAGATGTAGAAAAAATTACTGAAGAGTTGGCAAAAGAAGATGGGATAGCCTTCGCAACAGAATATAAGTACATGTGCTCAGATCCAGGGCAGAAGATCATCAAGGATGCCATTAAAGAGCACAACCTGGACGGAATAGTGGTAGCCTCCTGCTCTCCCAGATTGCACGAGAGAACATTCCAGATGTGTATAGAGGCAGGCGGCCTTAACAGGTACAAACTCGAGATGGCCAATATTCGGGAGCAGTGTTCCTGGGTGCATAAAGACAAAGAATTCGCAACAGAAAAGGCTAAAGACCTGATCAGGATGGCTGTAGCCAAGGTTCGAAAGAACCAGCCTCTTACCCGGTTTTCCAGCCCGGTTTTTAAAAAGGCACTGGTAATCGGTGGAGGTATTGCCGGGATGCAGGCATCCATAGACATCGCCAAGGCTGGATACAAGGTTACCTTAGTGGAAAGGACTCCGACTATTGGCGGGAGGATGGCACAACTGGATAAGACATTTCCCACCTTAGACTGTTCTGCCTGAATACTTACACCCAGGATGGTGGAGTCATCCCAAAACGAAAATATAGAGATACTTACTTATTCAGAGGTTGAAGAAGTCAGTGGATATATAGGCAACTTTGATGTAAGGATTCGCAAAAAGGCCCGTCTCGTTGATATGAAGAAGTGCACAGGATGTGGAACCTGTTATCAGAAGTGCCCTGTAAAGGTTCCCAGTGAATTCGACATGGAGACAGGCATGAGAAAGGCTATATATATCCCTTTTCCCCAGGCTGTCCCGAATGTACCTGTTATCGATAAAGAACACTGCAGGATGTTTACCAAGGGTAAATGCCAGATTTGTCAGAAGCTCTGTCAGGCAGGGGCAGTAGATTACGAACAGGAAGACGAGGTCATTGAAGATAAATTTGGTGCCATTGTGGTAGCAACGGGGTACGACCTTTTCGATGCCAGTGTCTACGGTGAGTATGGCGGTGGAAGGTTTAAGGATGTTATTAGCGGCCTCCAGCTGGAGAGGCTGATAAGCCCGGCCGGCCCCACAGGAGGACACATAGTTAGACCGTCAGATGGAAAGGAACCGAAGAATGTTGTCTTCATCCAGTGTGTAGGGTCTAGGGATCCTGAAAAGGGATTTCCTTATTGTTCCAATGTTTGTTGCATGTACACAGCGAAACACGCGGTATTGCTTAAGGAACATATCCATGACGTTCAGACTAATATATTCTATATGGATATCAGATCAGGGGGGAAGAACTATGAGCAGTTTGTGCAGCGGACAATGGAACAATATGGTGCGTTGTATATCAGAGGAAGGGTCTCAAAGATTTACCAGCGGGGGGATAAATTAATAGTTAAAGGGGCAGATACCCTGGCAGGCATTCAGGTAGAGGTAGAGGCGGATTTAGTTGTGCTGGCTACAGCGATAACTGCACGCCACGATTCGAAGGAATTAGCCAAAATCCTGGGTATACCTTATGACCAATTTGGGTTCTTCACGGAATTGCACCCAAAACTGGCTCCTGTTGAAACGGTCACATCCGGGGTCTTTCTGGCAGGTGCCTGTCAGTCTCCGAAAGATATTCCAGATAGCGTTGCTGCTGCCAGTGGTGCAGCGGTAAAGGTTGCAGCCCTATTCAGCAGCGACGAACTTTCCCTGGAACCACTGGTCTCAAGTATAGACACCGCTGTCTGCTCTATGTGCAAGGCATGTATGGATGTCTGTCCTTACAAAGCTATCCAGGAGGAAGAGATCAACCTGCGGGACGGAACCAAGAAAAAGCAGCTCAAGGTACTGGAAAGCGTGTGTCATGGCTGTGGGGCATGTGTTTCTACCTGCAGATCCTCCTGTATTATGCTGAAAGGGATGACTGATGAGCAAATCTTTGAGGAATTGATGGCGGTAGCTCAGTAAATTACAAAGAGGTTGGATTATGGAAGAGACAAAATGGGAACCAAAGGTAGTGGGGTTTTTGTGTCACTGGTGTAGTTATGCTGGTGCAGACCTGACCGGTTCAGCTCGTCTGGAATACCCCCATAACATAAGGATCATAAGAGTTCCCTGTTCTGGAAGGATAGACCCTATGTTTATTCTAATGGCACTGCAAAACGGGCTTGACGGTGTTTTGGTTTCTGGTTGCCACCCGGGAGATTGCCATTATCAGTCTGGGAATTTTCATGCAAGAAGAAAATTTGCAGTGACCAGGAAGCTCCTTGAATACGTTGGGATTGAACCGGAGAGGGTTCAATTTAGCTGGGTTGCTGCATCTGAAGGGCCTAAAATGGCTCAGGTAGTAAAGGAATTTGTGGAGGGAGTGAGGAAGGTAGGCCCTAACAGACTTTTTAAGGATGAGATAAAAGATGGAGAATAGATTAAAAGAAGAGGCCAGGAAGCTCTTAAAGGAAGGTAAAGTTGACTACATAGTGGGGTATGGAAAGGGAACCGTTAAGTTTAGAACTTCCCCATTGATAACGAATAGAGAAGATGATCTTGAAGGTCTGGTTATTAATCCTTTTATAGTAAATAATCTGTGCAGATATACTACTGAGATAAAAGGGAAGTTAGGGATAGTAGTAAAGGGCTGTGATTCCCGGTCTCTTGTGAGCCTGATGCAGGACAATAAAGTAAACAGGGATGAAATGGTAATATTGGGAATCCCCTGCGAGGGAGTTGTTGATATAAAGAAATTAGAGGAACAAATAGGTGCAGATATTGATCAGGTAAAGGAGATAGATAAGGAAGGCGATAACCTTATTCTACAAATGGATGGTTCGAAAAAGACAGTTCCCTTTAGAGATGTGATCTTTGACAAGTGTTTTGGATGTGAGCACCCAACGCCTCTCGAATACGACATGCTCTTAGGCAGTGAAGTATCTCCAAGAGTTCAAATAGAAAAGAGTCTGAAAAAGATAAAAGAATTTGAAGGTATAAATGCTCCGGAGAGATGGAGGTATTGGAAGGAACAGTTCAGTAAATGTATTCGCTGCTATGCCTGCAGAAATGTTTGTCCTGCATGCTTCTGCGAAAGATGTTTTGTCGATGTAAACATCCCGCAATGGATTGCTACATACGGAAGTTGGCAGGACAATCTCGTATTTCAATTGATAAGGACCCTCCATGTTGCAGGAAGGTGTTCAGACTGTGGAGAATGTGAACGGTCGTGCCCTGTGGGGATCCCTTTGAGAAGTTTGCAGAGGAAGATGGTGGAAGAGGTCAAATGTCTTTTCAATCATGAGACAGGTGTGGACAAGGATGCTTCCCCGGTCTTTACCCATTATGAAGCTACAGATCCAGAGGAATTTATTAAATAAGAGAGATAACTATGGGCTATAAGAAGATCAGAAAAGACCAACTAAATACGTTTCTTAGGGAACTGAGGAAAGACTATGCAGTAGTTTTGCCTTCCCGGTCAGGAGGACAGGTAGCTTTCAGTACCTGGGGTGGTGAAAATACGGATTTTCTTGACTGGTATAAGAATACGGTTATACCCCCCAAAGCCCTTTTTTTCCCCCCTGTAGAGGAGATGTTTCGTTTTCGTAAGGGGGAAGATGGATATGCGATAGAGGAGTTAATGCCTGATAGAGGGCAGCAGATTGTCTTTGGCATAAGGCCATGTGATTCCAGGGCTTTAAAGATCATAGATATGTTATTTGCCGATACCTACAGGGATCCTTATTACCTCAGAAGAAGGGAAAATAGTCTCCTTATTGGTTTGGGCTGTAACGAACCTTGCGATACCTGTTTTTGTGCCTCCATGGACATCTCTCCAGGGCAGTCTGAAGATGTAGATATACTGTGTACGGATGTTAGCGATAGCCTTTTAATAGAGCCTATATCCGAGAGAGGGAATAATCTCTTGTCAAGGATGAGTGGGCTCTCTGGTGCTGGCAGTGAGGAAGAATCAAAGGCAAAAGAGCTGAGAAAATCGGCAAAAGAGAGAATAGCCAGAGAGATAAACTTGTCTGGATTACAGGAGAAGATGAGGTCAAATTTTGAAAACAGGGGGTATTGGGAGAAGGTGTCAAAGAAATGCATGGCATGCGGCATATGCACCTATGTATGCCCAACCTGTCATTGCTTTGATATAAATGATGAAAATAGGAAGAAGGAAGGCAAAAGGGTCAGAAGCTGGGATAGCTGTAAGTTTCCATTGTTTACCAGAATGCCTATGGAGAACCCCCGTCATGAAAAATGGAGGCGAATGAGACAGAGGTATCACCATAAGTTTGAATATTATCCTATGAATTTCGGTGCCATAGCCTGTACGGGATGTGGAAGGTGCATAAGAGAATGTCCTGTGAATGTGGATGTTACGGAGATAATAGGAGGGATTTAATGCCTCCTATTTTTAATAAAAGCGTATTTTTAGAGGAGAGCTTTATTCCATGATAGTTGAAGCTAAAAAGGATAAAAACGATTCGGTAATGGAAGAGGGAAACGTCTATGTGCCTCATGTGATGAGGATTGAAAAGGTAATCCAGGAAACCCAGAATATTAAAACCTTTCATTTTAATTTCAAGGACGAAACCCAGAAGGCTCAATTCGGATTTAAATCCGGACAGTTCGCTGAATACTCTGTATTTGGGATAGGAGAAGCCACCTTCTGTATATCTTCAAGTCCCACAAGGATGGACCACTTGGAATTTAGTGTAATGAAGGTAGGAAAAGTAACCCAGGCTATCCATGAACTCCAGGAAGGAGACGAGATAGGTTTTAGGGGACCATATGGGAACTGGTTTCCTTTAGATTTGATTCAGGGCAAGAATCTTGTCTTTGTTGGTGGAGGGATTGGTTTGGCGCCTTTGAGGTCTTTGATCTGGAATGTCCTTGATAACCGTAATATTTACAAGGACATAGTTATCCTGTACGGTGCAAGAAGCCCGGCAGACCTATCTTTCAAATATGACTTAGAGGCATGGGAGAAAGATGATAGAGTGAATATGTATACCACTGTGGACAGGGGAGATGATAGCTGGACCGGCAGAGTGGGACTTATCCCGCCAGTTTTAGAAGAGATAAGTCCCTCTCCAGAGAATACCGTAGCTATTACCTGTGGTCCTCCCATAATGATAAAGTTTACACTGCAATCGTTAGAAAAATTGGGATTCACCAATGACCAGATAATAACCACCCTGGAAATGAGAATGAAATGCGGTATAGGTAAATGTGGAAGATGCAACATTGGAAATATATACGTATGTAAAGATGGTCCTGTCTTTACATGTGACCAGATCCGTAATTTCCTTTCTGATGAGTTTTAACCTTCAGTCCTTTTACAGTCAGTCCCGATCTTCAAACCTAACAACACAATCACTCATCCTTTTCATCTGAGAATACGTTTCTGACAGGCGAGACGCCTGTCCTGCTGATTATAAGATTACCACCCATGGTAGTCCGCCAGAGGCGGATAGGCTGTCCTGGCAGCAATTCCTGAACCTGCCAGGAACAGATTTTCATCATCCTTTGTGATCCGTAGTATCATGAGTGTTTCGTTTGTTCTGAAAAGTTCCTAGTTTTTTGTACGTAAATTCACCCTTTAAGAAGTCATCAAGCTTAGTTCACAGGAATCGTCCTTTGGCAATAATTTTATTGACTATATCGCTAAAATGTGTTAAATTTTTAAAAAAAACAATGAAAGGAGAGGTAGGTACTATCGGATGTTTAAGATTGGAGATATAGCAGTATATCCTTCCCATGGCGTAGGGGTTATTCAGTCTATCGAGAACAAAAAGATTTTCGATAATGAACAGACATTCTTTATATTCAGGATATTAGACAGTGATATGACTATAATGATTCCGATAAATAATATTGCAATGGTTGGTTTAAGAAGGGTGATTCACCTGGAAGAAGTTCCCAAAGTATACGACATATTAAAAAAGAAGGATATTGAGATTGAAAATCAAACATGGAATAGAAGATATCGTGAGTATATGCAGAAGATTAAGAGCGGTTCAGTATTTGAGGTTGCCGAGGTTCTCAGAGACCTCTTCATCTTAAAATTAGAAAAGGACCTTTCTTTTGGAGAAAGAAAGATGTTAGATGCTGCCAGGAACCTTTTGGTAAAAGAACTCTCCATCGCTCAAAATAGTTCTGAAAAGATAATAGAAGATAACATTATGAGTATTTTTAATTGTTAGGATGTTGCCCTTATACGCGTATACTACATCTTGTCTAAATTCAAAGTATTTTTAGCCTAGCCATTTATCCCTGCCCGCAGGAGAGGGGTGAATGGCTGATTTTCATGTACAGAATCTAACTTTAACATAGCTTACCCATTATGATGAAGTCGTAAAAAGTCAAAAATCAGACGGCACGGTAATCCGCCAGAGGCGGACCAGATGCAAGGCGCGTAAATCCGAAGGAATAAGGCGTACTTACCTGTACGCTGCAATGACTGAGAATGCAGCGGAATCCGCCTCAGGCGGACAGATGGACTTTTTACGAAGCCGTCAATTATCAAAATTCATAGGAAGGGAGGTGACATTGAATATGGGTACTACTGTTTTACGTATTTTTTTGATTTTATTCTGCTCGGCTGTTGGTTACTATGCTGCTTATGAGTTGTTGAATTCTGTTTACCCGGCATTGTGGGGAGCAATATTAGGTTCAATCATTTCAGCCGTAATTCTTATCTTAGAACAACGCATTGTAAGGTATCCTTTGAGGGCTATAATCGGAGGATGCATAGGGTTAATCGCTGGTCTTATTATAGCAAACCTGTTTTCGTATATATTTTTACTTGGGTTACTTAAAGGGCAGATAAGCGGTCTTTTAGTTCATATATTAACAAATTTTATTATCGGCTACTTAGGCTTAAAGATAGGAAGCAAAAAAGGAGAAGAATTCCATCTTTCTGATTTAGCGAAGCTTTATAAAAGACAGCCTTTGGGAGAAAGTCCTAAAATCTTAGATACCAGTGTGATAATAGATGGCAGAATAGCTGACATCTGTGAAACTGGTTTCATTGAGGGAACATTTATAATACCCCAATTTATTCTTCAAGAATTACAGCATATTGCCGATTCTTCTGATTCAATTAAGCGAACCAGGGGCAGGAGAGGTTTAGATATTTTGAATAAGATGCAAAAACAGGTCGACCTTGATGTGAGAATTGTCGAACATGATTTTCCAAAGATAAAGGATGTCGATACTAAGCTGGTAGCCCTGGCTAAAGAAATGAACGCAAAGGTTATTACTAATGATTTCAACCTGAACAAGGTGGCAGAACTTCAGGGGATCTCTGTCTTAAATATAAACCAACTTGCAAATGCTCTCAAACCCGTGGTTCTACCGGGTGAGGTTATGAATGTCAGAATACTGAAAGAGGGTAAGGAATCAGGGCAGGGGGTGGCATATCTCGATGATGGTACTATGGTTATAGTAGATAATGCTAAAAAGCATATGGGGAAAAACATTGAGGTAACTGTAACCAGTGTTCTTCAAACTACTGCTGGGAGGATGATTTTTACTGAATTAAAAGACGAAGCACCGGCTGAGCTTGTTCATAATTTAGGGTACTAGTTAAGAGGATTACATGAGGGTTATTGCCGTTATCCCCGCTGCTGGTGTGGGGAAAAGAATGGGTAAAGGTATTAATAAGCCATTTCTTCACATAGGCAATAAACCAATCTTAGCTCAAACCCTTTTAAGGTTTGAATATTCAACAAATGTCAGTGAAGTTTATGTTGTTGTTTCCAAAAAAGAGGAAATACGTTGCAGAGAAGATATAGTAAAAAAATATAATTTGAAAAAAGTTACCAAGATAGTTATAGGTGGTGTTGAAAGACACGATTCTGTTAGGAACGGTCTGAATGCAATCGAATCTAAGTGCGATATAGTGATGATACACGATGGCATTCGCCCCTTTATTACCACTCAACTCATAGATGAATGCATATCAAAGACCCTCCAATATAATGCAGCTGTAGTTGCTATTCCAATAAAAGAAACGGTTAAAGCCATTTCTCCTGATGGAGAAATAATAGAAACATTGGATAGAAATAAGCTCTGGCTTGCCCAGACTCCTCAGACATTTAAGTATGATATTATAAAGAGGGCTTACGAAAATGCCTCTCAAAATAATATTTGCGGAACTGATGATTCATCCTTGGTAGAGCTTTTAGGGGTAAAGGTTAAAATCATAGTGGGTTCTTATGAGAACATCAAAATTACAACACCGGAGGATTTGATTATAGCTGAGGCCCTTCTTAAAAATTGACAGTTGACAGTATTGTAAGACTGAATGGTTACCCACATTAATTTGAGGTTTGAGGCTGAATTATGAAAGTAGGCTTTGGTTATGATGTTCATCAATTGGTAGAGGGCAGGAAGCTTATATTGGGTGGTGTAGAGATACCTTATAAAGAAGGGTTACTGGGACATTCTGATGGCGATGTTCTCCTTCATGCTATTTGTGATGCCTTACTTGGAGCTATCGGAGCAGGGGACCTGGGTAAGCATTTTCCTGAGAGTGATCTGAAATTTAAGGGTATATCCAGTTTAGAGTTACTGCGTGTGGTAAAAATTTTAAAAGAAGAGAGAAGGTTCAGGACAAACAACATTGATTGCACCGTAGTGGCCCAGAATCCCAAGTTGGCTGAATACATACCCAGGATGGAGGAAAACATTGCCGAGGCATTAGAGATTGATGCCAGGAAAGTTAATGTAAAGGCTACCACAACAGAGGGATTGGGTTTTACTGGCAGGGGGGAGGGGATAGCTGCCTATGCAGTGGTCTCGGTGATATCTGTTGAGTTTTAGAACCATAGATTGCCTAACAGAGGAAACTTAAATAAGAGAGTGTTACTGCCCCTCTCGGTCCAACAGCAAGCTTAAGCTTGCTGTTGGTAAAAAGAAATTCAACAGCAGGCTTAAGCCAGCTGTTGTAAGGTAAAAAAAGAGTATTAGGGAATAACTAAATTGCTCAGGACAGTCTATTTTTGGACCGTGATTACTCTTTCTACTATAATAGCTCTATTCGTAATTGCTTTAAGCCTCCCCTTTGATAAGGAGGGCAGGGCAATCAGGTTTTATGCTAATATATGGGGCAGATTGAATCTCTATACCAGTGGTGTGAAACTTCAGGTAAGTGGACTTGAGAATATCATTAAGGATAAACCCCAGATATTTATGGCAAATCACCAGAGCATTTATGATATTCTTGCATTAATTACGCTGCCTCTTCATTTTACATGGATAGCAAAGAAAGAGTTATTCAGGATTCCCTTCTTGGGGTGGGCAATGGTCTTAGCAGGCTGTGTAAGCATTGATAAATTTAATCCCCGTAATACCCTGGGTGGTATGGACTATGTCCATGCCAAGATACAAAAGGGGGCTTCGATTATGATCTTTCCTGAGGGAACAAGGAGTTATGATGGGATGCTCCAACCTTTCAAAAAAGGAGGGTTTACTCTGGCTATGAGGGCTAAAATTCCCATAGTCCCGATTACACTGACAGGTACTGGAAAGGTTATGCAAAGGGGTACCAGGAAGGTTCGTCCTGGAAATATTAAGATTATAATTGATAAACCTATAGAGACCCTTAATTTAGGATTAAAGGACAGGGGAAACCTTATTTATAGAGTACATGAAGTAATCAGCAGGAATCTTTCCTAAAATGTGTCTTTCTGAGTGATGGGGATTTTTGATGCTAGCTCTCGTTTCAAGAGGAAACTTTAATGACTGTTCTTCAAGCGATTGCCCTTGGTATCCTTCAGGGTTTAACAGAATTTTTGCCTGTTAGCAGCTCAGGCCATTTGGTTATAGCGCAGCATTATTTAAAGGGGTTTAATCAGCCAGGGGTTCTATTCGATGTTTTGTTGCATATGGGAACATTATTTGCTGTTTTAATGTATTATTGGAGGGATATTATCGGTATTCTGAGGTCATTTATCACTAAGGTGGATGCGCCAGGGAGCCGTAAAAATGTTGATTGTAACTCATATGACTCACAGCGGAAACTGGGATTATTGATTATTGTCGGAACCATACCCACTGCAATTTTAGGGTTTTTCTTTAAGGATTACGTTGTGATATTGTTCTCTTCCGTAAAGTTAACTGCCTGCATGCTGATTGTAACTGGTATTCTTCTGGCCATTGCTGACCGTGTCAAAGAAAGAAAGCGGAAAGTAAGCTCTTTAACTTTTAAAGATTCTGTATTTATTGGTTTTGTTCAGGGACTCTCCATTACGCCTGGTATATCCAGATCAGGTTCTACAATAGCTACCGGCTTATTCAGAAAGATCGATGGAAAAGATGCTGCAAAATTTTCTTTTTTACTGTCCATTCCTGCAGTACTTGGTGCAATCGTACTGGAGATTCCACAGGCATCTCATATCCAGGCTGGTGAAATTCCAGCCTATCTTTTGGGCACCCTGAGTGCTATGCTAACAGGTATTCTTGCCATAAAATTCTTGATCAGAACCCTAAAGCAAGAGAAGCTGAGATACTTTGCTTATTACTGCTGGCTTCTTGGATCAGTAGTTATAGCCTTTGGTTAATCTCTATGATATGTTTTAAAAGTTCTCGTTTCTAAATTAATATAAAACTAGCAGCCAAATTGGAGGTGAGATGAATAAGATAGTATCTTTCATCTCTAAAAACAGAATAATAAGGGAAGTCTTTGGATTAATAATCTTTGCCGTAACTGTTTTCATCACTTCCAGCCTGATATCTTATGATCCAGCAGACCCATCATTTAATAACTATGCCCCTAACTTAACTAAGGTTAATAACCTGTGGGGGGTTGTTGGGGCTTATTTATCTGATGGTCTTTTACAGGTTTTTGGTTTAGCTTCTTATCTCTTTTCGATTATTCTGTTTGTCGTTTCTTTCCGGTTGTTTGTCAGGAAAGAGGTCAAATTCAATTTATACAAGTTGATAAGTTTTGTTTTCTTGCTATTATCAACAACCGGAATTTTAAGCATGGGATTTACTCAGATAAATTTTTTTGACCAGCCAATCATTGCGGGAGGAGTTTTAGGCGGAGTTTTGGTCAGTGAGTTAATAAGATACTTTAATAAAATGGGGGCTTATACGCTACTCATTTTAGTTTTTATATCCTCTTTAATGATTAGCGCAAACATGTCTTTTGTATGGCTTGTAAATAAAATCACAGGGTTATTAGCGAATATGTTGGAGCGTTTTAAAAGTGATTCTATCATATACAGAGGTAGACTCAAACGTGCCAGGGGAAAATCATCGACCGTAGAAAAAAAGAATATGCCCTGGGGGTCTAAAACCCCTGTCATTATTGATTCCTCATGGAAGGATCAAGAAACGACCCCGATACAGAAAGAATTTGACTTAACGAAGGCAAAAGGTAATTATCAATTACCCTCCCTATCGCTTTTAGAAGACCAGGAACAAAAGACTGCCAAGGTAGATAGAGAGAGCTTAATAATGAATTCCAAGATTCTTGAGAAAAAACTTTCCGATTTCGCGGTAGAAGGAAGGGTTACAGAAGTCAGCCCTGGACCTGTGATAACCATGTATGAATATGAGCCTGCACCGGGGATTAAGATCAATCGAATAGCAAATCTGTCTGATGACTTGGCACTGGCACTCAGTGCTATCAGTGTTCGGATAGTAGCTCCTATCCCTGGCAAGTCTGTTGTAGGGATAGAGATACCAAATTCTGTAAGAGAGGCGGTTTTTTTTAAGGATATAGTTAGTCAGGACACTTACCAGAAAGCTACTTCAAAGCTTACTATAGTTTTGGGGAAGGATATATTCGGAAACCCCGTGGTCACAGATCTTGCAAAGATGCCACATTTGTTGATAGCCGGGGCAACAGGAACAGGTAAGAGTATATCTGTAAATTCAATGATATGTAGTCTTTTGTATAAGGCCACCCCGGAAGAAGTAAAGATGATAATGATAGATCCCAAAAGGCTGGAACTGTCAGCCTACGATGGGATTCCACATCTTTTAAACCCGGTAGTAACCGAGCCCAAACAAGCTGCTACAGTATTGAAATGGTTAGTTGAGGAAATGGAGCGCAGGTATCGGCTGCTGGCAGAAAAAGGGGTCAGAAATATAGACCGTTATAACCAGAAGCTGGAGAGTGAATCAATAGCCACCACCCGGATAGTTGTAGACCTGAAGAAGGGTTCTTCATTAAATGAAGAACCTGAATCCAAAGAGCGACATAAAAGGTTACCTTATATTGCGGTGATTATAGATGAATTAGCGGACCTGATGATGATTTCATCAAAGGAAGTGGAGGAATCCATAGCCAGGTTAGCTCAGATGGCAAGGGCAGCTGGGATTCATATGATTGTTGCCACACAGCGCCCTTCTGTAGATGTATTAACCGGTATAATTAAAGTGAATTTTCCTGCCAGAATTTCTTTCCAGGTGTCGTCCAAAATAGATTCACGTACTATTCTTGATGCAAACGGTGCAGAACACCTGCTAGGGTCAGGGGATATGCTTTTCCTGTTACCGGGCACCTCAAAGCTCCAGCGAATTCATGGGGCATATCTTTCTGAGGGAGAGATTAAAAGAGTGGTTGCTTTTATTAAAGGGCAAAGTCACCCAGATTATAACCAATGTATACTTGAGCCTAGAGGAGATGTCTATTCCAGAACAGATGATGAATATGACGAGAAGTATGATGAAGCCGTTGAGTTGGTTGCCAATGCAAGACAGGCTTCAATTTCAATGATACAGAGACATCTGAGAATAGGTTATAACAGGGCAGCCAGAATAATTGAGAGGATGGAAGAGGAGGGGGTAATTGGACCATCAGATGGGGTTAAACCAAGGGAGGTTTTGATAAGAAAGCTTTGAGTAAGATGGCTAATGGGAGATATATGGGAATCTATCGATTTATACTCCTTTTTGGAGTGATATTAACGCTTTCGCTTTCTTTCCCCAACCCGACGTTGGGTATTCCTCTGGAAGAAATAGTTGCTAAGGTTCAAGGGGTTTATCAGAGAACAAAGGACTTTAAAGCCGAGTTCATTCAGGAGTCTACCCTGAAAACCCTTAATAAGACTCAAGTGGCAAAGGGGAAAATATACTTTAAGAATCCAGGCAAACTGCGTTGGGATTATTATCATCCTGATAAACAGGAGGTTGTTACAGACGGGAAGACCCTCTGGATGTATATGCCCCAGGATAGACAGGTGATGATAAGTGAGCTGTCAAAGGTGTATCGTTCAAATACCTCTACCTTTTTCCTGTCTGGAATGGGGAACCTCAAGAGAGATTTTGATGTCCAGTTGGTTCAGCCGACTCTCAACAACGGAGAGAAGGGCTATCTGTTGAGGCTCGTCCCTAAAGAACCTCAGTCGAATCTTAACGAGCTGTTTCTTTTGGTAGACAGAGTTACCTTTCAGGTAATGGGGACCTATTTTAACGATTTCTATGGAAACCTTATTCGAATTAAATTCAAAAATCCCGTTGTAAACCTAGGATTGTCAGATTCAATATTCGTCTTCACTATTCCTAAGGGTGTTGAGGTTATTGAATCTCCGCAGATGCTTCAGAATCAATAAAAACTTTGCATACGTTATGCTTATTGCGATTTATATTCAAAAAGTAGTAAGTTCCTGACTTCCAACCATAATTACTTATAATAAGCAGATCCGCCAAGGTATATCAAAAAGCAAAAAAATCTCCTATGAAAACAAAAGAACGTGTGAGCCTGGTCAGTCTGGGTTGTCCGAAAAATCTTGTTGATACCGAGGTAATACTGGGATTATTAATTGAAAACGGTTACCGGATATCTCAGAAAGAGGAAGAAGCCGAAATAATCATAGTTAACACTTGCGGTTTTATTAAAGAGGCAAAAGAAGAATCCATAGAGACGGTACTGGAACTTGCAGAGCTCAAAAAGAAGGGAAACTGCCGTTTGTTAGTTGTAACAGGATGTCTGCCTCAGCGTTATCAGGATGTCCTTGCAGAGGAACTGGCCGAGGCAGATATCTTTATTGGTACCGGAGAGTTTCAAAGGGTAGTTGAAATTTTAGATGAAGTGAAAGGGTCTGCAAATCCGTTAAAAAGTTATATTGGTGTTCCTGAGTTTATATATACTGATAAAACCCCTAGGGTGAATACCTTTGCTGATTACAGTGCTTATGTCAAGATAGCAGAAGGGTGTTCTAATTCTTGTTCTTACTGTGTTATCGGGAAAATACGGGGCAAATTTCGCAGTAGACCCCTAGACCATATTATAAATGAAGTAAAAAATCTGGTGAGAATGGGGGTAAAAGAGATTAACCTGATTGGGCAGGATACTACCCTGTATGGTAGAGATCTTAATCCAGTTACAGATCTGGAAGAGTTGTTGAGAAGATTGAGTAAGGTTGACAAGCTTGAATGGATTCGCATCCTATATGCCCATCCTGCCCATTTTACTGAAGGCCTGGTTAAGGTGATAAAAGAAGAGGAAAAGGTCTGTAACTATATAGATCTGCCAATACAGCACATCAACGATAAGATATTAGAAGCTATGAACCGAAAGACAAAGGGTACGTTTATCCGGAAGTTGATAGAGAGACTGAGAAGAGAAGTTCCAAATATTTGTATTCGTACATCTCTTATCGTTGGGTTTCCGGGGGAGACCGACGAGCAGTTTGAGGAGTTGTTGAGATTTGTTAAGGACATAGAGTTTGATAGACTTGGTGCTTTTGAGTATTCCAGGGAAGAGGGTACACTGGCATCTGCCTTCCCGGATCAAATTTCGAAAAAAATAAAGACAAAAAGATACAGAAGATTAATGGAAACCCAGAAAGAGATTGCATTGAGGAATAATAAAAGACTTATAGGTACTAATAAAAAGGTTCTCATAGAGAAACTAAATGAGGATACTGGATTATTGAAAGGGAGAATTCCTTCACAGGCTCCGGATGTAGATGGGGTAACGTACCTTACCAAAGGGCAGGCATCCCCGGGTGGAATTTTTGATGTTGTTATTACAGGTGTGCATGAGTATGACTTAATTGGAGAACTAATAATCAAATAAAATGCCATTTTTAGATTGACAAAAAATGAATTTTTTGTATTATCCGTTTCCTAATCAGATGCTATTGCTATTTAGAGATATATACCATGGTAATTCTGGTTAATTAGGGTAACTAAAAGGGATATTATGGGAATAAGGGGATAAGATTAAACAAATCTTTAAAAAAGGGAGCTGTTGTGTACGAATCAGCAAAAGAACTGTTACTGAAAATGAAGGAAGGTATATTAGAAGAGATAATAGAGAGTATGAAAGAGGAGTCAAGCAAGTCCCGGTTTGAATTGGGAGATATCATGGATTTAGCTGGTGATGAAAGGGACAGAGAACTGTCCCTTCTGCTGTGTGATCGTGACAGGAAAAAAATTATTGAAATAGAGGAGGCATTGCAAAAGATTGAGAAAGGAACGTATGGTGTTTGTGAAAGATGCAGAAAAAAAATCAATGAGAATCGATTGAAAGTGATGCCTTTTGCCCGGTTATGTGTACCTTGTAAGAGCGAGTTAGAAAAGGAAGAACCCAAGGTTAAGAGAGTAAGTGAGGGTGTGGTTTATAGGAATCTGGTATATATGGATACTGAGGAAGATGAGGACTAGCTAAAGGATATGTCAAGATGAAGAGGATGCTAAGTACTAAAAGAGGGCTGGAAATTATATCGAAGTTCGAAAAATCAAAGATCCTTGTAATCGGTGATATAATGGTGGATCAGTTTGTATGGGGAAAGGTATCCAGAATCTCTCCTGAAGCCCCTGTTCCTGTGGTTAACGTTACCTCCGAGAGCCTGCTTTTGGGTGGAGCCGCTAATGTAGTAAACAACATTTACTCTCTGGAGGGAAAGGTACTGGTGTGTGGAGTAGTTGGAAATGATGAGATGGGAAATAAACTAATTGGTGATCTCAGGGATATGGGGGTTGATACCGATGGAATAATTGTTGAGGACGGCCGTCCTACCACGGTAAAGACAAGAATAATAGCCCATGGCCAACAGGTAGTTAGGTATGATCGTGAAGATATCTCAGAGATTACTCTGGAGAGTATGCAGAAAGTCATTTCGTACCTTAAAAAGAATTTAAATGGTTTAAATGCTGTTATTATATCAGATTATGGAAAGGGGGTTATCTCTGGACAACTTATCAGGGAAATCCTCCGTCTTGTCAGGAACAACGAGAAGATCATATCCGTTGACCCAAAGGTAAACAAATTTTCTTTTTATAAGGATGTCACAGTAATCACGCCTAATAATAATGAAGCCAGTGATGCCGCTGGTATTGAGATTAAAGACGAAGAGACCTTACTGCGAGTTGGGGAGATTTTGTTAAATAAATTAGCCTGTAAATTACTTTTAATCACCCGTGGCGAAGAAGGGATGACTTTATTTGAGGACAGTGGAGATGTAACTCACATTCCAACTCTTGCAAAAGAGGTCTATGATGTGACTGGAGCTGGTGATACAGTAATAAGTGCCCTGACTCTGGCATTAACGGTAGGGGCTTCTTTAAAAGAAGCAGCAGTTATTGCAAATTACGCCGCTGGGATTGTAGTAGGAGAGATAGGAACGGCTGCAGTGAGCAGGGGTGAGTTAATAGGAGCAATAAAGAGAAACAAAGTTATAAAAGGATGAGTAAACCTAAGGCTCCTGAGCCAGTTAAATTGATAGTAAGTGTATTTTCCCAAACCCTAGAGTTAATTACAGAAGTCACAAAAGAGTTATCTAAGAAACTTGGCAGTATTGATTTTGTTTCTGAGATATTCCCTTTTGATTCTACATCATACTATGAAAAAGAGATGGGTAAGGGTTTGATTCGGAGGTTTCTCTCATTTAATAAAATGGTTTTGCCCTATAGATTGTCCCATATAAAACTATATACCAATAAAATAGAGGAGCATTTTTCTGACCATAAGGGGAACAGAAGGTTGAACATTGACCCTGGTTATATTTCTTTAAGCCATCTCATACTGGCAACAGGGAAAGGGTATGCTCACAGACCCTATTTAAGAGATGGAATATATGCTGATTTAACCCTGATATATGAAGATAAAAGCTTTCATGCTTTAGATTGGACATATCCGGATTATAGGTCTAAGGATATAATAGAATTGATGAATACAATTAGAAAAAAATATGTGTTTCAACTTAAAGGGTTAAAGAGAAGAGAATTATGTTAAAGAGTATGACAGGGTATGGCTCAGGAGAATGTGTCTTCGAAGGTGGTCGTATAGTTGTTGAGATTAAATCGGTTAATCACAGGTACATGGACATCTCTTGCAAACTGCCCAAGAGATTTTCTTCTACGGAAAGTCAGATAAGAAAAAGTGTCTCCGGGAGATTTTCCAGAGGGCGCTTTGAGATTATTGTCCAATCAGGTTTTGGTATAGAAGAGAACGAAGGGCGAGGTCTTGAGTTAAATCTTCCTTTAGCACAAGAGTATTATTCTGTTTTAAAAGAATTAAAAGATAGGCTGCATCTGAGTGAAGATATCAGCTTAAGTATGTTGACAGGTATTAGAGATATAATTGTTGTTAAAGATATAGAACCTAACCAGGAGGGGGGGGGAAAGGCATTTAATGAGGCATTTAAAAATGCCTTAAATTCTCTGGAAAGGATGAGGGAATCTGAAGGAGAGGTACTTTATAAAGACTTTTTGGTGAGATTGAATAGTGTTGAAAAGCTAATTGACAGCATTAGGATTATGTCCCCGCGGGTGTTGGTACTTTACAGAGATAGACTTGCCAAAAGAGTTAAGGAACTGGGCGAAGTTTTTGAAGTTGACCCACAACGACTTAAACAGGAAATAGCCTTCCTTGCAGAAAGAAGTGACATTACTGAAGAGCTGGTTCGTATCAAAAGTCATCTTGAACAATTCGGGATGATAATGGAAATGGATGACCCTGTAGGAAGAAAATTGGATTTTCTGCTTCAAGAAATAAATCGTGAAGTCAACACCATAGCGTCCAAGGCCAATGATGCCGATATTTCCCAGAAAGTTGTAGAGATCAAAAGTGAGCTGGAGAAGATAAGAGAGCAGATTCAAAATATAGAATAACTTTATATCAATCCGCCTCTGGCGGATAAATTCTAAAAAGTTGGAGGATGTCTATGAGTTTAAAATTATTAAATATCGGATTTGGAAATGTGGTTGTGTCATCAAGGGTGGTAGCAATTGTTTCTCCCAGTTCGGCTCCCATGAAGAGGCTGAAAGATGAGGCAAAAAAAGATAAAAGACTTATAGATGCTTCTCAAGGAAGAAAAACCAGGTCTATTATTGTTACCGATAGTAACCATGTTATACTATCTGCGGTTCAGGCAGAAACGGTTGCGCAAAGATTCGATTCTGATGATTCAAAGACAAGTTAGAACCTGAACCCACCTATTGAACTGATTTAAATGAACGAAGAGGGATTGTTATATATAATATCAGCTCCATCTGGTGCTGGCAAAACGTCTTTATGCAGAGAGGTTGTAAAATTCTTTCCTAACTTATATCATTCAGTATCTTATACTACAAGGCTTCCTAGGCCAGGAGAGAAAGACGGAGAAGATTATCGTTTTGTCTCTAAAGAGAAGTTCCAGGAGATGATAAACGACAGGAGATTTGTCGAATGGGCTGAGATTCATGGTAATAGATATGGGACAACCATTGATTCCTTAAAAGAGTACCGGCATAAGGGAATTGACATAATTCTCGATATAGATGGCCAGGGGGGCAGACAACTTAAGAATGAATATCCAGATGGCATTTATGTGTTTATCCTTCCCCCTTCCTTGAAGGATTTGGAAGAGAGATTGAGATTGAGGAGTACAGATAGTAATGAGGATATTGAAAAGCGGTTAAAAAGTGCAAAAGAAGAACTTCAGTACATTTATCAGTATGATTACATAGTATTAAATGACGATTTCAATGAAGCAATATCTACGCTGAAATCAATAATAATTGCGGAGAAGTTCCGAAGAGAGAGGGTCTTGCCACGGGTTAAAGGTCTCTTTCAACTGCCCTAAAATTTTAATAACATGTTTTAGATAATACTACTCCGACACATTGTCATTCCGAGGAGCGCAGCGACGAGGAATCTCACAAATGAGACCCAGGACGGGAAGATTCTTCACTCCCTTCAGTCGTTCAGAATGACATAAAACATGAATTGTCTGAGTAGTAATAATTGATGAAGTCGTAAAAAGTCAAAATTAGGATGGCAAAGTAATCCGCCAGAGGCGGACCAGATGCAAGGCGCGCAAATCCGAAAAAATGAGGCTTACTTACAGGTACGCTGCAATGACTGAGGATGCAGTGCAATCCGCCAAAGGCGGACAGATGGACTTTTTACGAAGCCATCAATAATTGAGAGGGCAAATTTAGTGTTAGTCAAAGGGCGCAACCTGAAGAATAGGATCATTATAGCTCTGGATGTGGATAACCTTCAGGATGCTAAGAGGCTGGTAGAGCAACTTCGGGATTATGCAGGAGTTTTTAAGGTAGGTAAGCAACTGTATACCAATACTGGTCCAGAGGTTTTAGAGATAATCCACAAAAATGAGGGAGAGGTATTCTTAGACCTAAAGTTTCATGATATTCCAAATACAGTTGCCAAAGCTGGGCAGGAGGCTGTGAAACTAAAGGTATTTATGTATAATCTTCACGCCCTTGGTGGTTTTGATATGATGAGGATGGCTGTTGATTTTACAAAGGCAAAAGCCATGGAGTTGAATATTCCAAAGCCTATTGTATTGGCGGTAACACTGCTTACCAGCTTGAATGAGAAGGATCTTAGAGAAGTTGGTATTGACTATTCAGTAGATGAAGAGGTTCTCCGGCTAGCCAAGCTTTCTAAAAAAGCAGGCGTTGACGGTGTAGTGGCTTCCCCCAGAGAAGTTAGGATAATCAGAGAAAACCTTAATGAAGATTTTTTAATTGTGACTCCGGGCATAAGGCCAAACCCTGAAATTATTGATGACCAGAAACGTATTATGACTCCTAAAGAGGCAATATTAGCAGGTTCGGATTTTATAGTAATCGGTCGTCCCATAATTGAAGCTGCAGACCCGGTTGAGTCGGCTAAAGGTATTTTAGAGGATATAAAACTATTGAGTATGTGAGTTTGATGGAAGAAGTTTTCATTTTTTTCCCACTTCAAGATGCCTTTCCCATTCATCCAAAAGCTGATGCTCTTTTGGATCTCTCAGATAATTTTCTATTTTTCCTATATTGAAATTCCCCAAGGTCTCCACCCGAAAATTTCTACTCCAGAGCTTTTTAACTTTGTGTTGTTTTTGAATATCTTTATATCTCCCCATGATCAAGAATGATGTCCTCTCTCTTATATCCTTAACGACATTAGGTATGAAATGTGTGGGCTTGGTCCCCAGAATCAGATGGGTATGATTTGGGTGAATAACCAAACCGAAAAGCACATATCCCTTTGTGATGGTAATCTCTTTAAAGATTGCCTCCAATTCTGTTGATATTTCATGGGTAATAATTGGTCGATACCTTGGGGTAAAAAGGATTAGGTGATAATAGATTTTGTATAAAAAGTTTAAAGATTTCTTCCAATGAGTCTCTCTTACAGGTTGGAAATAGGACGATAGGATGGTATCTATCATAATCTCCCTCCAAGGGTTTAAGGAGTTCACCCTGATTTCTCTTTGATGGGATATGTTGTTTTGTAATCTGAAATTTCTAAGTGGTTAAAACTATAGCCAATTTTATCTTCGTAGTCAACAAATTATCTGGATATTTGCCAAACTTGCTGGAATATGACGAGCATTAAAGGGGCTTTATAAATCCTCTGTTGAATATTAGCTGCATACCTTCTTAGAGTAAGTATATGCAATATATTTTTATTGACTTCCAAATTTCCTTAACCTATTATTTTTTACAGAAATTTATTCTTATAAATTATATTGGGAACAAAAAAACTCTGAACTGGAGGAAAGTATATGTCAATAGAGCGAGGTAAATATAATGCCATTGAGAGGCTTCACCACGAGGCGCAGGATACCAAGTATCAAAGTTACATACATGACAGCGATCGCCTAGTTGTAGTAATATCTGGTCTTAATAATACCTCCAAAGCCGCTCTGTTAAACAGAGAGAGAATTATAAGGCACTTCCCCCACACTATAGGAAGATATTCTCCTTCCAAAGGTTTTATATACAAGGGGGCTGATCTTATTATTAATGAACGCAGCCCTTATCGTATTTCAAGGCAACACCTCTCAATAGAAAGACGGGGAGATCAAATAATCCTGGTTGACAAAAACAGTAAATTTGGATCGTTGGTTAACAACACGTTACTTGGAAAAAATGTGGGAGGTAAAGAGGAGACATCGCTTAGATATGGGCAGAATGAGGTCATCTTAGGTGGACAAAATTCTCCCTTTGCTTTTCATATGAAAGTCATAAAAAGTGATAATATAGATCTTTTTTATAACTATGTTAAATTGGGGGATCATTTGGTCTCTGTTGCAGAACTCTATATCCGATTCTGTCATATTACAAGTGAAATACTTACCTCTTCAAATTATGGTACCAACGATCGGATAGAAAAGGTATTGGATGTTATAACCGGGATTGTTGCTTATGCAGAAAATATAGATATGCTGTATTATTACTCTGCTCATCCAGATACATTTGAAGACTTAATTGTAGCTCACTCGGTCAATGTAGCTATCTATGCCATTAAAATGGCTTTTAGCTTATCCTACTCCAAGGATGATACGATAATAATAGGTATAGCCGCTTTACTTCATGATATTGGTATGTATGATATTCCTAACCGTATCATAAACAAAAAGAAAGTTATTTCCGATAAAGAATACAATGTTATGAAGAAACATACTAAAATAGGTTACGATAAACTCCTGGAAGTTAAAGACGAATACAGGATTATTCCTAAAGTTGCCTTTGAACACCATGAACGTGTAGACGGCAGCGGTTATCCTAAGGGACTAAGGGGGATCTCGGACATTTCAGAACTTATTGGGATGGTAGATTTCTTTGAGGCAGTTACCCATTCCCGTCCCCAAAGAGGGCCGGTAACTCCCCATGAAGGTGTTAAAATGCTGTTGGGCATGAAGCATGAGGTGTTTAGCATTGATATGATTAAGGCTTTTTTCAATGTGTTTTCATTCTTCCCAGTATATAGTGTCGTTCGGTTGAATTCGGGAGAGATAGGGCAGGTAGTAAAAGGTAACATAAACTGGCCGCTAAGACCTTTCATCAGAATACTATTTAAAAATGATGGTCAACCGATAGAGAAGAAGAAAGAGATTGATCTTCTGCATGATAATAACATTTTTATCACCAAGGATATTTCAGACCGTATATTCATAGACAATTATTTCAAGTTGTATTAGAGTACTGGTTTACTTAGGTGGCAGTATAATAAATTAAAAAATCCCCGTGAGAAGTTTATTCTAGATAAAGAAAAAGTGGTTAATGAAAAGGTTCCTTATGTAGATAGAGTTTTAAATATCAAGGGAAGGGAGTAAGGTTATCTATCCCTGAATCCTCAGAGAATCCGCACATAATATTCATATTTTGAATTGCCTGCCCTGAAGCACCCTTAACAAGATTGTCTATGACCGATATTACTATTACCCTCTTTGTTCTTGGATCGAATCGGATACCTATATCACAGAAATTGGTGCCTTTTACAAAGGATATATTGGGAAAGTTACCTTCGGGGTATATCCTGACAAACCTCTCTCCCTGATAGAAGTCGGTGTAAATCCCTATTAGCTCCGATGTCGAAATAGTTTTAAGAGATTTTGAATATATAGTGCTAAGTATACCTCTATTTGTTGGTATCAAATGCGGGGTAAAAGAGATTATTATTTCTTCACCAGTAAGGAGGCTTAACTCTTGTTCCATCTCAGGGGTATGTCTGTGCTCTCCTATCTTATATGCCTTAAGCCCTTCATTAACTTCACAGAAAAGATATTCCATTGTTGCTTCCCGTCCTGCCCCTGACGTACCTGACTTTGAGTCAACAACTATACTATTTAAGTCTATCATCTTGTTCTTCAATAAAGGTGCCAATCCAAATATGACACTAGTTGGGTAACAACCAGGATTGGCAACCAGTGTCGCCATTCTTATCTCAGCCCTGTAGAATTCAGGGAGACCATAGACAGCATTCTTCAATAGACTTGGGGAGGTGTGTTTACAATACCACCTCTCATAAACCTCATGATTCTTAAAACGGTAATCTGCACTCAGGTCTACTGTCTTTTTCCCCTTTTCCATAAATTGGGGAACTATATCCATAGCTGCCTTATGGGGTAAGCACGAGAATACGAAATCTGAAAGATCACAGATTGTTTCTGTAGATGGATGAATGAATTTAATATCCATCTCCCCTGCAAAAATAGGAAAAACCTCTGATACCCTGACTCCATCAAACCTTCTCGATGTCAATGCAGTGATTTCCACACTGGGATGTCTGAGCAGAAGCCTGATCAGTTCCTGACCCGTATATCCACTGGCACCTATTATAGCAACTCTTAGCATCCTTCTTTCTCTCCAACAAAAAAAGGAAGGCCGGAGGTGCCTTCCTTTTGGCGCAGCCAGACTCTATCTTTTTGAGTACTGGTATCTTGCTCTGGCTCCTCTTCTGCCGTATTTTTTTCGCTCCTTGACCCTGGAATCCCTGGTAATAAACCCAGCTTTTTTTAATATAGGGCGGAAATCACCGTTTATCTCCAATAAAGCCTTTGTAATACCGTGTCTTATTGCTCCAGCCTGACCGGAGATTCCCCCTCCATTGACACTGGCAAACACATCATACTTCCCTGCCGTATCGGTCAACCCAAATGGTTGCTGTATAATCATCTTCAGGATTTCACGTTTAAAGTATTCATCAAGAGATCTGTCGTTAATCTTAAATTGACCACTGCCGGATTTTAACCAAACCCTGGCAATGGATGTCTTTCTTTTGCCTGTTGCGTAGAATCTATCTTCTGCCATTACAAAAACTCCTCAATTCGGTAGTCCAATAATTCACTGGAAAGTAATATGAAAAGCACCATTTTTTAAATACTTAATATTTCAGGATTCTGAGCCTGGTGGGGATGTTCTTCTCCGGCGTATATCTTTAATTTCTTAATCATACTTCTGCCAAGGCTATTCTTTGGCAGCATACCTTTGACAACCAGACTTATAAGGTCTTCAGGTTTTTTTTGTTGTAACTTTTCTGCAGTAGTCGATTTAAGTCCACCAGGATATCCGCTATGGCGATAGTAAACCTTTTCTTTCAGCTTCTTTCCTGTTAGGAGAACCTTTTCTGCATTTATTACAATTACAAAATCGCCAGTATCTATGTGGGGAGTATAAATAGGATTGTGCTTGCCTCTCAATCTCACAGCGATCTCACTGGCAAGTCTCCCGAGTATTTTCCCATTGGCATCTATTAGGTACCACTTTCTTTCGACTTCATTCTTCTTAGCACTGTAAGTCTTCATTATCTGCTCCGCGCTCAAAATAATAAGTTTAATAAACTAATATATTCCCTTACTTTTGTCAAGGAAAATGTATAGATTGTTAACCACAATTAGAAATGTCCTCTTTCCATAGTAAGTAAAGTATCCGGTTTTTATGATTTAATTGTGGAGATATTAAGAGGAAAACTAAAAAAGGGGCAGAAACAGCGTTGTGTTATCTTACCCCTTTTCCTAGTATTAGGTTACGGTATTACATCAGGTGTTTTATCCCACCATACTGTACCCCCCGCTGACACTCAGAACCTGACCAGTTATATGACCTGCTGCTTCATTTGAGGCAAGAAAGACCACAGCATTGGCTATATCCTGAGGCTTTCCAATCTTACGGAGCGGATATGCCTTCGAAATTTTTTCCAATTGCTCAGGGGTAAACATGGCTCCAGCATCCTTCCACATGCTTTGCTCACCAATCTCTGCGGCCTCTTTAGGTATTGTTACACCGGGACACACCACATTAGCCCTTATCCCAAAACGACCATTTTCCCTGGCTATCGTTTTCATAAAGCTGTTAATGGCACCTTTTACGCCTCCATAGACTGCCTCTCTGAATTCACCCTGACGACTGGCATCGGAACTGATGCTGACAATTGCCCCGCTCTTTTTTTCTATCATATAATCAAGAGCAGTCTTGGTACAGTTTAATGCCCCTACGTAGTTGATGGTTATCACCTTGTTCCAGAAATCTGGCGTAGTTTCGGTAAAAAGCATCATTTGATCCCATCCTACATTGTTTACCAAAACATCTATCTGTCCAAACTCATCATTGGCCTTTTTAAACATAGCCTGTACACTGTCCAGCTTTGTTACGTCACATTTAGTTGTAATGGTTTTTCCTCCGGCTTTAAAGGCATTTGCTTCTTTAGCAACGTTTTCAGCCTGTGCTGTATCTATATCCCCGATCATTACATTTGCGGCCTCTTTAGCAAAAGTCAAGGATATGGCTCTGCCAATATTAGAACCTCCTCCAGTGACTACCACGGTTTTCCCCTTATAACCTAAGTCCATAGTAACCCCTCCTTTATGTATAGTTGTTATAGTGAATGCCTTATAAACTTTTTACCAAGATAAGGGATATGTGTCAACAGAAATTATCAGTGGATTTTCAAAATTACCCTCTTTCCGTTACTATTATCCTTTACCTTTTAACTTGCATTTTTTGAAATAAATAGAGTATAAAAGGCAGAAGGGTACTCGGGATTTTAAGTTTTGTGAAGCCATCAAACTTGGAGGTATATCTGTGGAGGAGTTCCTCTGGCATTCGATCGATGTTGAAGGTGTTTTAAAAGAACTGGGAACAGATCCTGATAGAGGTTTAGATGATGAAAAGGTAAGAAAGCGCCTTGAACAATATGGATACAACAGACTCAGACACGAAAAAAAGATCTCACCCCTTACCATATTCTATAGTCAGTTCAAAAACCTCCTTCTCCTTATCCTTATTCTAGCCGTCATCTTTTCAGCGCTGGTAGGAGAGATAGTAGATGCTGCTGTTATCCTGGTCATCGTCGTATTCTGTGCGGTCCTGGGATTTATCCAGGAGTACAGGGCAGAGCGGGCAATTGAGGCATTAAAAGAGATGCTTTCTCCTACCATAAAAGTTTTAAGGGGAGGCAGAGAAGTGGAAATCCCCGTGGAGGAACTTGTCCCCGGGGATATATTACCCCTGGAGGGAGGAGATAAAATCCCGGCAGATGCCAGATTAATAGAAACACACTCCTTAAGATGTGATGAGGCTCCCCTTACAGGAGAATCTGCCCCAGTTAGCAAGAATGTGAGAGTTTTACCGGAAGACACACCTGTATCAGACAGAAAGAATATGGTCTTTACCGGTACGACTGTTAGCTATGGGAGGGGCAGAGTAGTTGTTACCAGCACGGGCATGAAGACAGAGTTCGGTAAGATCGCGGAGGAGGTAGCCGCTATTAAGACAGAAAAGACACCTCTGGAAAAACGAACAGATGAAATTAGCAAATGGCTGGGTGGCATTTGCCTTGGTATATCCGGACTGGTTGCAGTGATCAGCCTAATTAGAGAACTGATAGGAGGTTCGGTTAACTTCGAATTTGTCATAAAAATGACTATCTTTGCCGTTGCCCTTGCTGTTGCAGCAGTCCCTGAGGCTTTAGCAGCTATTGTCACAGGAACCCTTGCTCTTGGCATGCATGCCATGGCTAGAAAAAATGCCCTTGTCAGGAAGATGTCGGCAGTAGAAACATTGGGATGTACAACTGTTATATGTACTGACAAAACAGGGACGTTGACTAAGGGCGAAATGACCGTAAGAAGGATATTTTTAAATAAAAGGATGATTGAAGTTACAGGTGTGGGCTATACGCCAGAGGGAGAGGTTAGAGAATCTGATGAAGTAAACGTAAGGGAGGACAAATCCCTCCAATTATTGCTTCAGGGGGGTCTGTTATGTAACGATGCGGATCTCTACCAGAAAGATGATGGTAAATGGTCTATTAAGGGGGACTCCACAGAAGGGGCTCTTGTGGTTGTTGCTGCTAAGGCGGGTCTTAATATCCATGAACAGAGATTGACTTATCCGAGGATAGAGGAGATTCCTTTTAGCTCTGAGCGAAAGCGAATGACAACTATCCAAAAAATCAATGGTTCCAAATGTATAGCCTTTATGAAAGGTGCCCCTGAAGTGGTCTTAGAAAAATGTTCCTGTATCATGGAGGTGAATGAAATAGTGGAATTAACCCCTGAAAAAAGGGCTCACGTCGTGGAAACAAACGGGGAGATGGCACAGGATGCCTTAAGGGTTCTTGCCGTGGCATATAGAGAACTTAAGTCAGACAGCCCACTGGTCGAAGAGCAGATTGAAATGGATATGGTCTTTCTTGGGCTCATCGGGATGATAGACCCTCCAAGGGATGAGGCTATTGAAGCTGTGAGGACATGCAAAAAAGTCCATATTAAGCCCATTATGATTACAGGAGACCATAAACTTACGGCTGTGGCTATAGCCAGGGAGCTTGCTATTTACAGAGATGGAGATCTTGTGTTGGGTGGTGAAGAATTAGAAAAGATGACCGATGAGCATTTTGAGGACATAGTGGAGAAGGTCACTGTATATGCGAGGGTATCACCGATGGACAAATTAAAGATAGTCAGAGCATGGAAGGCCAGAGGTGAGGTTGTAGCCATGACAGGCGATGGGGTGAACGATGCCCCTGCCCTGAAGCATGCTGATATTGGTGTGGCAATGGGAATAACAGGTACAGATGTAGCAAAAGAGGCATCGGATATGATTCTGAGCGATGATAACTTTGCAACTATCGTTACGGCTATAGAGCGGGGCAGATGGATATATGATAATATAAAGAAATATCTTGCCTATCTCCTTCAGTGTAACATAACAGAGGTTGTGGTCATTGGAGGCATAGTTTTAATAATGGGACTGGATTTTTTACCCCTTTTGCCGGCTGCCATACTGTATATAAATCTGGCGACTGATGGACTTCCTGCACTTGCTCTTGGGGTTGCGCCCCCTGACCATGATATTATGGAGAGACCTCCAAGAGATCCGAAAGAGAGTATCTTTGGATGGGATGTAAAATCTTTCATATTGCGGGCAGTCTTAATTGAGTGCCCCTTCTTCTACGTTCTTTTTTTCCACGATCTATCTCATATAGCGCATGCAAGGACAGAGATATTCTTTCTCTTTATTATTGTGGAATTTGTTGTCGCCATCAACTGTCGCTCCCTCATATACAGTGTTTTCAAAGCACCTCCGCATAAGTGGCTTCTAATTACCCTTGCATGGGAACTCGCACTGATTGCTGTTTTAATCCAGATTCCAGCTGTGCGTGAGGCGTTTGGCATCATAAAACCTTCTTTCTCTGATGTAGGTATAATTGTCGGTTTTGGCATGGTTGTCTTTGCCATCATCGAGGCAACAAAGGTCATTCTAAGAAAGAAGGTGCCAGCAGGAAGAAAGATAACCAGTTAACGTTTATCCGGAGTCTAGGTTAATATTACATATATCTTTTCAATAGTGATGTTTGTCAGCAGGGTAAGTAAGTATTATGTATAATTAATTATGGTAAGGAGATTACTATGAAACAGTGGTTAATACCCACTTTTGGAGCATTTGTTTTATGGGGTTTGTGGAGCTTTATTCCTAAGATTACCACAAAATATATTAGCCCAAAGAGCGCAATACTTTTCGAAGTCATGGGTGGCATGTTAGTTGCTATAATTGTATTATTCTCTTTAAAATTTAAACCTGATATTCACCCTAAAGGGGTTTTGTTGGCAACAACGACAGGTATTTTGGGGTTTACTGGAGCTCTATGCTTTCTTTATGCTGCTTCAAAGGGACCAATTTCATTAATCGCAGTATTGTCAGCTCTCTATCCTGTTATTGCTATTGTATTAGCAATGATTTTCCTAAATGAATCCATCTCAATAAAACAGGGCTTGGGGATTGTTCTGGGGTTGGTAGCCATGATATTAATTTGCACATAACAAGAGCAACCATGACTCAAAAAGTTGCCTAACAACTCTACCTCCTTTAGGCAAAAAGAGTCAGATAAAGAGTTAAGTTTGTCTGAAATCTACAGGAAGGAGAAATAGGAATAATGAGGATTGTTCCGGCTATTTTGACTGATAAATTAGATGACTTTCAGAATATGATAGATATTGCTAAGGGGTTCACGGATTATGTTCAGGTTGACTTTATGGATGGGGTTTTTGTCCCTTCAAAGAGTATATCTTTGGATGCTTTAATGGGGGTGAAAATACCTTTAGATATGGAGGCACATTTAATGGTGAAAGAACCCAATAGTTATCTTGCCTCTCTTAAATCCATGGGGACTAAAAAGGTTATCTTCCATTTTGAGGCAGATCCAGACCCAGAGAATGTTATCTCTAATATCAGGAAGTTGGGTATGGAAGCAGGTCTGGCTGTAAACCCAAAGACCGCCATTTCAGAATTTCAGTCTTTAGTACCGCAGGTTGGTTCTTTTTTGTTTCTATCAGTTGATCCTGGTTTTTATGGCAGTCCTTTCATACCCGGGGTGCTTGATGAGATAAGGCGTTTTCGCTCTCAATTTCTGTCTGCCTTTATCGGGATAGATGGCGGGATTAGCCTTGATAATATAAAGAAGGTGAAGGCAGCGGGGGTGGATTATGCATGTGTTGGGAGCCGTATCTTCCTGCAGCCGGATCCAAAGGAAAGCTATGAGGCGTTTCTAAGAAATTCGTCCTGAAAAGTTCCCTTTTCCGCTCTCTAGTGCAGTATTTTTGACCCATCTATGATTCGCTTCAGGCATTTTCATGAACTCCCCGCCTCTGGCGGGTCAAACACCTGAAAATGCTTGTCTTCCGCTTCGTCAAGATGGGTACCCCAAAAATCCTGCTCATGTTTGCTTCAAAGGAAACTTTTCATTTTTCAGCATGAACTGAGCAGTATTGACGAGGATTCATAATGGTCACCCTCTTCCAAACCGAAAATTGGACAAACTACCTGTTAGCACTTATACCAATCTTTATAGCAATAGATGTAGTTGGAATCCTTCCTATATTTATATCGTTAACCGAGGAGATAGGGACTGGTGAAAGAAGGAAGATAGTAAAACAGAGCATTATGACTTCCTTTGCTGTAAGTATGGGTTTTCTTGCTATCGGGAAATTTATTTTCAAGGTTTTGGGTATTTCAATATCTGACTTTAAGATTGCAGGTGGTATAATCCTGTTGATAATTGCTACCACTGACTTACTTTTTCCCCAAAAGACCAGCAGATTAACCAGTTCCACCCTGGGTGTTGTTCCCCTTGGTATGCCGTTAATAGTTGGTCCGGCAGTCCTTACCACAATCATTATCTCCGTGGATTTATATAGTTACTTGCCAACTATCCTCTCATTGGTTCTGAACCTTCTCCTTGTATGGTTCGTATTTTTAAATTCTGCCTACATCATAAAGATAATGGGTGAGGGCGGGGCAAAAGCCTTTGGCAAGGTGGTCAGTGTATTGCTTGCAGCATTAGCGGTTATGATGATCAGGAGAGGGATATATGAAATGATTTCTATGTGTTGATTTTGTTATGAAGCGACTAACTTTTTAAGTGGGGGTTTTATGAAAGAAAAAGACAGACAGAAATACTTGAGGATGCTTCCCTCTGTTGATAAAATGATTCAGCAAATTCAAGTTAAGGAACTCCTTGAAAAATATCCCCGTTGGTTGGTGTTGAGGACGGTTCAACAGGTGATAGAGGAAGAGCGGGTAGGGATATTGTCTTCTGATTTCAATATACTCCCTGAGGAGGGTTTAAGCCTCGAATACTTTTGCAAGAGGGTATCAGAAATGATTTCTACTATGGGGCAATTGAGTTTAAGGAGAGTAATTAATGCCACAGGGGTTATCCTGCATACTAATCTGGGGAGGTCTTTATTAACCCCTGAGGTGTTGCAAAACCTGGTAACGGTTGCTTCCAACTTTTCCAATTTAGAATACAACTTAAAGGAAGGTAAAAGGGGGTCCCGTTACTCTCATGTGGAGAATATTCTGTGCGAACTTACAGGTGCAGAGGCAGCGTTGGTGGTTAACAATAATGCCGGAGCTGTCCTTTTAGCCCTCAATACCATAGCAAGGGGGCGAGAGGTTATCGTATCGAGGGGACAGCTGGTGGAGATAGGTGGATCCTTTCGAATCCCCGATGTTATGAGAAGCAGTGGAGCCAGGCTGGTGGAAGTTGGTACAACCAATAAGACCCACTTAATAGACTACAGGAGAGCCATAACCGATGATACCGCTTTGCTTTTAAAGGTGCATACCAGCAATTTTCAAATCGTCGGATTTACATCTGAAGTTGAACTTGAAGAACTGGTAGAGATGGGAAGGGAGTTTTCCCTGCCTGTAATGGATGACCTTGGAAGCGGATGTCTGATAGATCTGGGGCAATATGGTTTAACAAAAGAACCGACAGTGCAAGAGGCAATCAGTAAGGGTGTGGATGTGGTTACCTTCAGCGGGGATAAACTTCTGGGAGGCCCTCAAGCAGGTATAATTCTGGGAAGAGAAGAGGTAATAGGGAAGATTAAGGAGAATCCCCTTAACCGGGCACTTCGAATAGATAAACTTACCCTTGCTGCTCTGGAGAGTACCCTCCGTATATATATGGAAGAGGAAAGAGCAGTTGAGGAAATTCCAACCCTTCGGATGTTAACAATGCCCTTGCAGGAAATAGAGAAGAGGGCAAAGAGTCTCTATCGCAGGTTGAGAAAGGAGAGTTCCGGGAATTTCCAGATAGAGATTAAGGACGATAGTTCCAGGGCAGGTGGCGGAGCCCTTCCCCTGCAAGATCTCCCTACCAAAGTGATTTCCATAAAACCCGTCCACATGTCTATTGAGAGCTTAGAGGAGGGCTTAAGAAATTACGACCCCCCTATTATAGCCAGGATAGATGATGCCCGGCTCCTTTTAGATGTACGGACATTACAGGAAGGCGAAGCAAAGATAATTGAAAAAGCGATTAAGATGTTAACAGTTAACAGTTAACAGTATTTATTATAGTGTCCAATTGTATGAAAGAACGTCTTATCACTCTGAGATATGGCAGAAAGGTTCTCTCCTTTAATATACCATCCGATAATTTGCTGGGAATTGTTACCCCAGGAGAAATCCATCCTCCTGTAAATACTTTTGGACTCATTGACTCTGTATTGAATACCCCCACTGGCAGCCCACCTTTTGACGAGATATTCCGGGGAGGCGAGAAAATAACTGTGGTTGCCTCCGACATTACCCGTTATACAGGAAGCGAGATATACCTTCCTATCATGATTAACAGGTTGAACAGGATTGGTATAAGCGATAAAGACATTAATATTGTCTTTGCCCTGGGGATTCATCGGCAGCAACTACCACTGGAACACAGGGTAATAGTTGGAGATGAAGTCTATAAACGGATTAACGTCTGTGATCATAATGCCTTTGATTCAAAGAATCTTGTCCCTTTAGGTAAAACCGATATGGGTACAAGGGTTGAAGTAAGCAGGCTGGTAGCAGAGGCTGATAAGGTCATTCTAACGGGAACCATAGGATTCCATTACCTGGCAGGTTTTGGAGGAGGCAGAAAGGGCATTATGCCGGGAGTGGCTTCATTCGATAGCTGTCTTGATTTACATCTTCTGGCTTTGAATCCGCCCGAGGTTGGAGGGAGACACCACATGGTAAAGACCGGGGTACTTAAGGGAAATCCCTTTCACCATGCCATGATCCAGGCTTGTGGGATGTTGGATTATGTATTTCTCTTCAATACAATCCTGTCCCCAACTAAAGAGATAATAGAAGTAGTTGCAGGTGATTATTTATCGGCCCACCAGCAGGGATGCAATTTTCTCTTAAGTAACTTTAGCCCTGAATTTAATGAGAAGGCCGATCTTGTTATCGTTAGCTGTGGGGGCTTTCCCAAGGACATCAATTTTATCCAGGCACACAAAAGCATTGACTATGCAATAAATATCCTTAAAGACAACGGGATAATGATTGTTTTAGCAGAGTGTTCTGAGGGTTTTGGCAATTCCACTTTCCTCAATTGGTTTATATATGATGATCTTATGGATTTTGAGAGTGCCCTCAGGGGAAATTTTGAGATTAATGGACAGACGGCTTTCTCTACTTTGATTAAGGCAAAGAAGGTGAAAATTATCCTGATCTCTGAGCTTGCCAGTGAAGATGTGGAGAGGATGTCTATAATTCCAGCGGATTCAATAGATCAAGCGGTCTCTATGGCTTATGAAATGCTAGGAAAAACTCCCTCTACATATATTATTCCGGATGGTGGGAGTGTCTTACCAATGGTCAGGGGAGCAGCGTAGCGAAGATGATAGAAAAGAGGGTTGTTGATAAGATAAAAAGGATTGCAGGTAAGGAGCATGTTCACTCTGAACCGGAAGAGAGGGTCTGTTATAGCTATGACGCTACCAATCAGAGTTACCTTCCTGATCTGGTTGTTTTTCCTGGTAATGTTCAGGAAATCTCAGATATTCTTAAACTTGCCAATGAAGAAAAATTCCCTGTTATCCCAAGAGGCGCTGGCTCTGGATTCACTGGTGGAACCCTGCCGGTGGAGGGGGGATTGGTACTGGTGATGGTCAGGTTTAACAGGATTATAGAGATCGATACAGAAAATCTCATAGCCTTTGTAGAACCTGGAGTGGTAACTGGAAATTTTCAAAAAGAGGTAGAAAAGCTGGGGCTTTTTTATCCTCCAGATCCAGCCAGTTTAAAATTCTCCACTCTGGGTGGAAATGTTGCCGAGTGTGCTGGGGGACCCAGAGCAGTGAAGTATGGTGTAACCAAAGACTACGTTATAGGTCTGGAGGTAGTTTTGCCTACAGGGGAGATTGTATCCACAGGGGTTCAGACGGTAAAGGGAGTAGTTGGCTATGATTTCACAAAGCTAATGGTTGGCTCCGAAGGCACCCTGGGGGTTATTACCAAAATTATAGTTAAGTTACTCCCCCTGCCTGCATCCAAGAAGACCCTCCTGGCGATTTATTACAAACTTGAGGATGCAGCCCGTACTGTTACCGGGATAACCGCTTCAAAGATTATCCCCTCCGCCCTTGAATTCATGGATCATTCAGCTATTGTCTGTGTGGAAGATTTTCTTAATATTGGCTTGCCTGTAGCGGCTGAAGCTATTCTGCTTTTAGAGGTAGATGGTGATTCATATATAGTGGACAGGGATGCAATCAGAATCCAGGAGATATGTATGGAATATGGGGCAAGTAGAGTGGAGATTGCCGAAGATGAGGAGAGCGAAGAAAATCTGTGGAGGGCAAGAAGGGCTATATCCCCTTCTTTACTTAAGTTAAAGCCCACAAAGATCAATGAAGATATCACAGTCCCCCGTAGCAAAATACCGGATATCTTGAGAAAGATCAATGAGATTGCAAAGAGATTAGAGTTAGATATTGTTAACTTCGGACATGCAGGAGATGGCAATATCCATGTCAATATAATGATAGATAAGAGGAGAGAAGAAGAGGTAAATAGGGCACATGAGGCTGTAAAAGAGATATTTCAGGCTACGTTGGACCTGGGAGGAACTATATCCGGGGAGCATGGCATTGGTGTTACGAAAGCCCCCTATCTCAGGATGGAGTTGGGTGATCTTGGAGTTGAGGTAATGAGAAGGATAAAGAAGGCTTTCGATCCCAATAATGTCCTTAATCCGGGAAAGATATTTCTGGATTAGCTTTTGATGTGTTCGTAAAAGTCGAAAACCGGCCCCGTGTCATTTCGAGCGACAGCGAGAAATCTGATATCATTAAAGATTCCTCGTTTCTTGCGCTCCTCGGAATGACAAAACAGGACTTTTTGCGAGACCATCATATTTGACTCTCATTACCAATAAGTATAAAATTTCCAAAAGTGATGTTTGCCAGGCGATGTAGTAGGGAATTAGGTAATATTTTATGTATATAAAATTCTCACGTTATGCTAAAAGGCGAGCAAAACTTTACGGAATTCCTGAGTCAACGGTAAAAGATATTTTGGCAAGAATGAATTTACCCCATGGCGAACATGAGATCATAAGAGATTTTGCTGGAATTTCGTATCCGTTGAAAATTGTTTTCTCTATTGAAGGTGATACAGTGACCGTAATAACAAATTATCCACTGAAGAAAGGATGGAAAAAATGAGAGTCCATTATGATAGCGAGTTTGACGCCATATATATCAAATTAGGAAATCAGAAACCTGATGGAGCCGTTGAGATATCAGAGGGTGTTAACTTAGATACGACATCTGAAAATAAAATAGTTGGTATAGAAATTCTTAACGCTTCGAAAAAGATGAACATTAAAACAATTCTCTCCTATGAACTTACGCTTGATAAGAAATTGATTCAAAAAACCGTATGACGAACCAATTACTGGGATCAGATCAAAAAAGATATACAGGATTCAATTTCATGAAAATAAGAATCCTTGAATCAGTGCAGAAGATTTTAAGGAAGGGTTTTATTTTTACGAATCACAAGAAAAGGGCGTAGGAAGCTATTTCCTGGAATCTCTTTTTTCTGATATCGAATCGCTCAGGTTGTTTGCGGGCATACATGGTAAGGGAACTGATCAAAAGAAAACGTGATCGGGATAGATGACCATGTCACTGACAGAGGAAATTATCTATAGTCTGGAATCAAAGATTCCAAAATACAATAAGAATAGCGGGTGAAAAGGAACCTGATTTCAAAGAAATCAATCGTACAATTACAATACTTGATACTACAAAAGATGAGGAAAGTGGGATATTGATTGATAAACTAAGGGCAATAAGGGATAAAGAGTTTCCAGACAATGTTACGGGACGAGTTAGAGCCGCGAGGGGGAACCTGTCAGCTACTCCAAAACGTGTTAAAGGTGGAATCGAGTGTCCGAACTGTACGCTTATTAGTCCGTACAGTGCACTACAGCGTGACTGCGGATTTTTGTTTCGCGGGTGAATAGTGCCCTCTCTTAAGGGATTAAAAGAATTTCTAACACCTCGTTCAGCACGGATCCTCAAAAATCGGGCACGGGTCAACGCCGCATTAGGCAAAAATTATGAAGAAAAATACAATGACATATTTTATGCGCATTATTACTGAATTATTTTACTTTTTGAGGTATATGAAAATCATTAAAATGATATTATCTTTATTCCTAGTATTATATATATACCGAGTTTTATGAATTGTGGATTGGTTGGAAGTTATGGGAGAAAAATATCTGGAAAAGTCTTTCCCAATGATCAAAATCTAGGTGATTGTAAAAGATTTGGCACCATAATATAATGGTGTCATGGACATAAAATCATTCGAACATACCGTAAAGACTGAGAATATAGCTTGGCGGTTTTTAGTAAAGTTGTGTTGGAAAAACTACC
>JBFLWQ010000021.1 GCA_040757775.1 Thermodesulfobacteriota bacterium | reverse complement strand
TAATAATACAATTATTCCCACTGTATTCTTGCCGAATAATTTCTGTGAACCTTAACCCATTTTCTTCCCAAATACAAGAATAATTAATAGAGTTATTTTTCATTTTTTTTCAAAGTGAGGCACTACCCAATAAATCACCATCCCTTCTCCATTTTCAGGACGGAACAACCAGGAAAAATCCCTCTTCAGTATTGCAATGGGAAATATTTAATGGTATCTTTGCAATATAATTCTTGGATAGATAGGGGGAAAAACAAAATAGAGGAAATGAAGATGAATGCTGTTGAACGAATAAAACTGTTCATGGAACCCAAAAGTGTCGCACTAGTTGGGGTATCCTCCCGTACAGGAATGCACTCTTTTAATATTCTGGAAAATATACTCGATCTTGGATACCAGGGTGAGATGTATCCAGTAAATCCTAATACCAGTAATATCTTAGGTAGAAAAACCTATCCAAGCATTCAAGAAATTGATGCAGACATTGATCTCGCAGTGGTATCAATTCCAAGATCTCAAGCACCTGGCATTATCGAGGAATGTATAAAGAAGGGGATAAAAGCCATAATAATTGTAGGTCAGGGTTTTGCTGATGCCAGTGATGAAGAAGGTAAGCAGCTTCAGGAAAAGATAGTAAAAATGATCAGAAACACTGAGACCAGGATAATAGGCCCAAATACTATAGGAGTATCCAACCCATTTGTAGACTTCAGTACATCTTTTGCTAAACAATCTGAAATTAAAAGGCTTCCCATAGGAGTTATCAGTCAAACCGGTATGTTTTCCGGCAGCTTTCCAGACTTGAATCTATTGGGCAAAGGGATTGACCTGGGCAATGCCTGCGATATAGATTTCGCTGACTGCATGGAGTATTTCGAGTATGATCAAGACACAAAGATTATATTTCTTCACATCGAAGGTATAAAGGATGGCAGAAGATTTATAGAAGTAGCAAGACGTGTAGCAAAGAAAAAACCCATATTGGCTTTAAAGACAGGGGTCTCACCACGTTCGGCAAAGGTAGCACAGTCTCACACAGGCTCAATGATAGGCAAAAACGAGGTCTGGGAAGGGGTTTTTAAACAATGTGGAATAATCAGGGTAAGTGATTTTGATGAGATTGGTGATCTAATAAAGGCATTTTCTTATCTCCCTTTGATGAAAGGCAGGTCTACAGGAATAATCTCGCTCAGTGGTGGAATTGGGCTTATGGCTATGGATGCCTGCGAAGAATACCAGTTAAACATACCCGAGCTATCCCCGGAAACAAGAGAAAAGATCATCAGCATCTCACCCGAGTGGCATACCATAAATAACCCTGTAGATATTTGGCCCGCCATGGGGATTTCAGGACGCCCTTTCGGAGAGGTTCTCATTACAACCATAGAGGCAGTTCTGAGTGACAACAAAATCCATGCTGTTTTACTGATTGTAGGTGCCTGGTTTGAATCCATATCTCCTCCATTTTCAGAGATTGTTTTAGAGATTGCCGATAAATTCAAAGATAAGCCGATTGTTTGGGCACCTTATGAAGGCTGGTTATATAAGATCACAGCAAGAGAAATAGAAGACAAGATAAAGGATCACGGCAGAGTGGCGATTTTTTCTTCGCCCAAAAAGGCGCTGAAAGCTCTATCAAGATTGGCGGAGTATTCGGAATTTCAAGAGGAGAGTAGTAATTGGTATGCTTGTCGGAATCATCGCCCTAGTGTGTAGACTGTTGTTGCCTCTGTCCAGTCAGACAGTTCCAACTGGTTAAGCCTCTTTACCAGGTCGCTTATCATCCCGGTGGATTTTGCATCAAAGACCCTGAACAAACCCTCCTGAAAACCAAGAGGTACTATCTCCTCTTTTTGCCGTGTGGCTATTACCTTTATCCTCTCCTCGGCAACAGGACCTTTATATCCAGGGAGAAACCTTGCCTGAAGCTTGATCTTGCTTCCACTAACAGGAAATTCATATACCTGGCCGGCATTCACGCTATTGTCTGGATTCACGGAGTTTGGCAGAAGGAGTGTTACCGACCCATCAGCAGCCACAGAAAATATATAAACATAGCAGTCGCGATTAGCCTGATAAAATATCTTTACCTCATCACCTTCCTTTAAATCTGCCTTTGAGAGCGAAACCTTCAATGAGATGCCTTCGCCTTTTTCAGGATAGACAGGTTTGACAAGGGCTTTTAGTTTTACTCTGTAAAGATTTCTGTCCTTCTCATCCCATCCCTCTTTAATAATATTAACCTTTTCAACCTTTCCTCTCACTGCTGCATATATTAAATCCTCGGCAAGCTGGCTATTTGAGACGAGTGTATGAGACCTTATAAATACGCCAACTGCCTTTTCAACTGCCTTGTTCTGGGCGTCCCTCTTTGCGCGTTCCATTATCTCTCTTTTAGTATCATATTCCCCCATAACAGCCTCGCCCTCAGTCTCAACCCAAACTTGTCCCTGAAGACTTTTATCAGGGACAGGCTTTTCAGAGGCTTGCACAGGAAAGGTTATCGCCATCCACATAATAACTGCAACAACAAATTGCCACTTTCTTGTCATCCTGGTAACTCCTTTTCAATAATTCCTTCATCCCCCTCTTAACACCCCCCTCGCCCCCTCTTAGCTTAAGAGGGGGCGAGGGGAAGTTACTTAAAATTCATTTCCTCAACCCAAACCTCCCCTTCAACTTTTCCGGTTCAGGATTTATGCCCGGACTCTGCTGGACATTGATTTGTTTTGCCTCGTCTTCTACCAGTGGCTTTATATATTCGTAAATCTCTGCAATGGTCTTTTTGCCATCCTTTAATGCCTTGAGAAAATAGTATGTGAATATGCCGTGCCCCTTTTCCGGAGATGATGTGGAAATCTGTGTTCCCAGTGTTGCAGATAACACTGCAATATTCTGAGGTAACACAAAGCCATCTTTTATCATCACCAAAGGCCTTGCCCCTTTTGCAAGAACACTCCTTCCGCCAGCGCCGGAAAAACAGGAATCAAGGACAATAACTATTTCCGCAACCTGAAGTTTACCGAGATTGTCATAAAGGCTCTTAAGAGGAAAGCCTGTATCAGATAGGTAATTTGGATCGCCATCATAAGGTACTATATATGCATCACCTGTTTTTGGCTCTGGCGCTCCATGCCCTGAATAATAGACAAATACCCTGCTTTCAGGCTTTGCCTTGTTTGGAAGCCATGTTTTAATAATCTTTTCAATGGCTGATTTAGTTGCACGTTCATCCAAAAGCAGTTCTATGTTTCTCGGCTTGAAGCCCAGTGCCTTTACATAATCACCAACAAGTTTTGCATCGTCGTATGAATAATCGGACTTCGGGAGGCTCTGATAACCTTCAATGCCTATAATTACTGCAAGATCGTTATCTTTCATTATCCTCTCCGACGGACTGAAAGAGGGTTTGTCTATATCGGACTGAATGGAAGGAGCGGCTTTAGAATCGGTTTTTTGCATAGATGATTCCTTAACAACTTCTTTAATTATCTCCTTCATCTCTTTCGCCTTCGCTATTTCTATCTCTTTGGACTTAGCGACCTCTTGCTCCTTTTCTTTCTGCTGTGCAATCTTATCTTGTTTTGCCTTGAACGGCTGTAATGTTGCAGCACAAGCCTGGCCAGTTGATTTATACCACCACGTTTTGTTGGTGGCGCACGCAGATATTGCATATTCCAGATCGGCACCCTTTTCCACCAGAAGGTCTATAATATTGGGTTTTCTATAGAACGCTGCCCACATTAGAGGAGTTATTTGTCGGTCAATTAAATTTACATTGGCACCTTTCTCAATCAAAAATTTTGCCATATTAATATTTCCAGCCTTTATGGCCCAAGTTAGAGGTGTTCCCCATCCCATAGAATGATTGACATCTGCACCCCTCTCGATCAGGAATTTTACTGTATCAAAATGCCCATATTCTATTGCCCACGCTAACGGTGTTCGAGAAGGTTCACCACCTTTTTCGTCGATCGTAGCTCCGCTATCAAGCAGGGCTTTAACCTGCTGGATGTCGCCCCTCCTTGCCGCATCCGTCAACGGTGTTGCACACCCTGCCAGTAAGCCTGATACGGCAAGGATTAAAATACATGCATTAAGTTCCTTCGTTACACTCAGGACAAGCTTTTTCATCCCCCATCTCCTAAATGGCTTTTATCCTTTTAATGTTCTCCAATTCTCTGCCTTTCAATTAGTCTCTGTTTTATCAATTCATTGGGCGCAATCATTTGTGGTAACTGTTCATTATTATACACCTTTCTTGCAATGAGTTCCACCTGCGGTTTGATATAATTAAACAGTTCACCGATTTCTATCTTTCCATCTCCGTTGGTATCGCCTTCCCCTTTTATTCCTTTAAGCATGAAATAGGTAAACAAACCATGCCCTTTTTCCTCATATGTAGAGCTTATCTGGTCTCCTGATGCTGCAGAGAGGACTGCTATTTTTGATGGGATTACTAAAGTTTCCATTGTTATAACCAATGGCCTTGCACCTTTTGCTATGACACTCCTTCCACCTGCCCCTGAAAAACACGAATCAAGTGCAACTATTATCTCTTTTGCCTGAAGTTTTCCAAGGGATTCATAGAGCCTTTTTATAGAATACCCTGTCTGGTCAATAAAGGATGGGTCTCCATCATAAGGTACAAGATAGGCATCCCCTGTCTTTGGGTTCGGAGCACCGTGTCCTGAATAGTAAACAAAGACTGTGCTATCTTTTTCAACATTGTTGGAAAGCCACTTTTCAAAATATTTTTCCATGTCACTTTTTAATGCTCTGTCATTTATAAGTGTAACCACATTTTCTTCCGGATAGCCCATTACCTTTGTGAGATAGTCTGTCATAATCTTTGCATCATGTACTGCAAAATCAGCCTTGGGAAGTTTCTGCCGGTATTGCTCAATGCCAATAACGATAGCGTAGGAGTTTTTGTTGGGTTTTGCTTTTATTGCAGGAAGTTCGTCAACATCAGTTTGAACGGATGGAGCAAAGGCTTTTTCAAAGGAACCCGAAACACTAGGTGTCTCTTCTTTTGCCAGAATTTTCTTGTAGCGTGCCTCTTCAGTATCGGTAAGCAAGCGGACAATTATCGTATAGCCTTTTTCTTGAGCTAATATGAGAGGTGTTTTGTTTTTATAATCTGCAATGCTGTTATTAGCACCTCGATCTATTAGAAGACGCACAATATAAACATGCCCATTATTTGCCGCATAATGCAAGGCTGTTCGACCCGTATCAGATTTTGCATTTATGTTAGCTCCTCTATCCAATAAAAGGCGCACTATATCAACATTGTCAACATCGGACATCGCAGCATAATGTAACGGTGTTAATGTCCGTTCAAAAAGTTGTGAAGGCCCTGCCTTAGCATTCACATCAGCACCATTGTCTAACAGAATACGCGCTATCTCTGTTTGGCCATTTATGGAGGCAAGATGCAAGGCTGTTCTGGCCCCAGAATCCTTCTCGTTCACATTTACACCCTTAGCCAATAAAGCCTTTACAGTGTTAATATCACCTTTGTATGCTGCATCTATAAATGGCGTTGCACATCCTGCCAGAACGATAATCACAGCAAAAATTAAAATGGATGCAGATATGGATGCAGATATTTTCTTCATAAGGCACCCTCTAAAAATCTATTCAAGATAAGTTAAATATTTCGATTATTCCAAAGTTTGTGCAGTCTGTCCAACTGAAACCTTTATCCATTTTAGTCTGCCTGATAATACTCGGTTATGATCTGCAGAACCTTCAGGTAGTGGTTGTCAGTAGTTACAACTTTTAACCCATGCTGCATGGCAGAAGCAGAAATCCATAAATCATTGGTAGGTATCGGGGTGCCTTCCTTCCTGAGATGATTAACAATCACAGCATATCTTTCTGATGTCTCTTCATCAATAGCCACAACCCTAACCCTTGGAGAGGAAAGAAATTCCTCAAGAATCGCCTTGTTTTTTTCCATAATTCCTCATCCACTTTTTGCTGTAGCTGAAGGTTGTTATTGAATATTGCAGCATCGTTTTTTGACCACACACCAGACAGATTGTCCAGATCATGATAAAACGCTTTCTTCTTTCTGTCCTTTGTTTTCACACCTGTTGCCTTTTCCAATAGGGTAATGAAAGCCTTATTAAGACTTAAACCTTTTGCTTTTGCTTCCTTCTTAACCATCGCTTCAATCTCATCAGGTATACTTCTCAGCGTAATCTGTTTCACGTGCATCACCCCCCCCTTGACCCTAAAAGTAATTCATTATGATTCTATTGTTGCAGTAATATCCATTTATGTCAAGAATATACATGATAGGAAATCGCTGAATTGAATACCACATAGCGACACATCACCTTACCCTTAACGTCCTCATCCTGTTTATAGCCGCTGCCACCTCAAATATCCTGGGAAGGGCGTAATTGCCCATCTTATTATGGGAGAGTATGTCCAATCCTCCCTTTCCCAAATCATTCATTACTTTATTCAAGCCATCTCTAAGGGGATCCCCTTCCCTCAAGTATTTCTGGGAATAATAGTGGATTATCTCTCCTATAGCCCTCGTCTGACTCATATCAAGAAGCTGTTCAACATGAGACAGGTCAATGGAGATCCTACCGTAAAGGATAGTCCTCAAACCTTTAGCATCTATCTTTACATCTCTCTTGCCCCTCTGTGGATTGAAACTCTCTGACAATGGAACACGATGGGATACCTTACCAAAATTGCCTCCCCCCTCCTTTTTTCGTTCACCTGGAAAGCTTTTTATTATCTCCCTGGTTTGATTAGTAACATCCATTGGTCGGTATTCGTCCAGCATCAAGACCGTGTCTGCCACATCGAAATAGTCTCCGGACCCACCCATAACAAGGACAGTAGAAACACCCAGTTCTTCGTACAGTTGTCTCACCTTATCAATAAAGGGGGTAATAGGCTCTTTGTCCTTGGAGACCAGTTCCTGCATGCGGAGATCCCTTATCATAAAGTTTGTAGCAGAGGTATCTTCATCCATCAGGAGAACCGATGCCCCTGCTTCCAGTGCCTCCATTATATTTGCCGCCTGAGATGTGCTTCCACTGGCATTATCGGTAGAGAACGCAGCAGTCTCCTTTTCAAAAGGGAGATTCTGTATAAAAGGGCTTATGTCCACTTTTTCAATCCGTCTTCCGTCCTCAGCCCTTATCTTCACCGCTGCCGGATGTGTTACCACATTCTCCCTTCCATCTCCAGGAATATGGCAATATACACCCCTTTCTACAGCATTCAGGAGGGTGGATTTTCCGTGAAATCCACCTCCCACTATCAGAGTAACCCCTTTTGGGATACCCATTCCTTTTATCCTCCCTCTGTTCGGGGTCGTTAACTCCACTTCAAGGGATGGAGGGGATTGGAATGAAACAACATGGCAGGAATGCTCCAGAGAAGGCAACAGAGGACGATCATCTACCCCGCTTCTGCGGGGAAGAATGGAACCATTGGCTATAAACGAAATTAAATCAGAATCCTCTAATTTTCCCCGAATGAATTCCTGATCCTCCACCACTTCTACATGACCTGCCAGTTCCTTTGAGTTCAGACTACGGAACACCAGAGACCTTTTCGCAAGCACAGGGACTTCATGTAAGAACATATCAGAAGCCTCCCGTGAGAGAACGGTTCTTCCTGAAGCAGGCAAACCCATTACAAACCTTGCCTCAACAAAATCCCTGGTTATCAGGACAGAAGTCCTCTCCAACACCTCCTGGCATGGGGCATCGATCCCTATGACTCCGCTGTTCCCTATCCCCCTGCCACCTTTGACAGAGCTCTTTATATTTCTCTGGAATTGCCTTGTAAGGTAATCTCCCAAGGCAATTCTCCTTGTCCTGGTGTTCAACAGCTCATCCGGGAATCCTGCTATTCTCTGAGAAACCCTGACCCTAGCTCTTGAAGGAGAGGCAAAAGGGTCGCCCTGAACATGGTCTATAAAGAGAGTGAAGTCTGAGAAGTCATATTCTCCCTCTATGTCTTTATATGCCTTATATCCTCTGCGATCAATACGGTCTAATATCCTTCGCAGGTCTTCTCTGGATCTCATATTTTTCCGGTTCTTCTCCCTCATTTAGTTTATACTGAAAAATGAAAAATTTCCTTTGGAGCAAACATGGGCAGGATTTTTGGGGTACCCATCTTGGCGAGCGTAATGCAGAAAATTCACATGTTTGACCCGCCAGAGGCGGGGAGTTTGTGAATTTTCAATAGAGCAAGCTTAGATGGGTCAAAAAACCTGAACCAGAGAGCGGAAAAGGTAATTTTTCAGGATGGACTATTTATGTTTCACAAACCAGACAAAAAGCCCAATGGATACAAACCCTGCAAACCCTCCAAAGAGGAAAATGAAATCTATTCCCAGAAAATCCATAAGGATTCCCCCGAGCAGCGGACCCCCGGCAACACCCAAACTCATGGACATGTCGAATACCCCCATTATAGCCCCCATACCCATATTCCTTCCCTCTTCTATTGCTAAGGCAGTTGTCGCAGGTAAAGAGATGGCTCCGGCAACTCCCATTGCCATGTTTAAAACCAACAAATGAGTGAAATCAGATGTATAAGGTATCAGTAATATTGCCAGGGAAGCTATAAACCCTCCGACAATAACCAGCTTTTTTCGACTCACCCTGTCTGCCAATTTTCCAAAGGGTGCCTGCAGAAAGGAGGTCAGTAATATATTTGCTGAGATCAAAAGCCCTATTTCAGAACCGCTCAATCTAAGGTATTGGTGGGCAAAGACAGGCAGAAAGGTCGCAACCATCCCCCTTCCCATAGAATTGATGAGCCTGAATGCTGTTATCCCCTTAACTATGTTGTTGTTCAGCATCGTCCAGTAAGACATCCTGGGATTTCCCCACTGTTTCTTATACAGATGGAGTTCAGGGAGAAATAACAGAACCAGTACAAAGGCTATAAAGCTCAGCCCCCCCATAGCATAAAAGGCTGCATTCATGCCGAAATGGTCCTTTAAAGCCCCACCCATAAAAGGACCAACACCAAACCCGGCAAATAGAGAAATATTAAATGCCCCTATAAATGTCCCTTCTTTATTCACGGGCGATATTTCACCTATGTAAGCCATTGCTATGGGGACAATCATGGCTCCAAAAAAACCCTGCAAAAAACGAAATATGGCAAGCTCATAAACATTACCCGCATAGATATAGATAATTGAAACCAGGGCATATCCAAACAGTCCGATGCAGATGAATATCTTTCTGCCCTTTTTATCAGACAGCCTGGTTATGAGAGGCACGAATATAGAACGGGAGATGGCAAAGCCAGAAAAGATTATACCCAGCCAGATTCCGGTGGCTCCGAGGTTCTGGGCATAAAGGGGAAAGAGAGGGACGATGATCCCTATCCCAATCATAGCAGAAAAAACAGCCAAAAACAACGTTATGAATACCCTTTTTACCAATCAGATACCTCTCCAGCCCTCAGTTTATCTCAAAAATCCTGCGGTTATTGTCCCAATTAAAAAGCTTCACTGAGTAACCTCTGGATTTTTTTAGCTCTCTCCCCCATTCCATGTATTCCGGATGACAGCTAAAGAATATTACCTGTCTGCTCTCGGCTAACTCCTCAAGTATCTTTAAAGATTTCGCCTGGCAATGGGGATCATAGTTGGCAAAGGAATCGTCTATCATCAACGGCAGGGTTACACCCTTTCCCAACAGTTCCAGAGAGGCAATTCTGAGGCTGAGGTAGAGCTGATCAATGGTTCCAAGACTGAGACTGGCTATGGGGATACTGCTGTTAACCTTCGAGGAAAGGATTATCTTTGGCCATGCTTTGACCAACTGGACACTGTCAAACTCCTCCGGCACAATCTCTTTAAAGTATTGATTGGTTGTCTTCTCCATCTCTGGCAGATACTCTTCCTGTAACTCTCTTACCGCTTCTTCAAAGGTTGCTATAGCCTTTCCGTAGGCTTTATAGATTAAATCCAGTTCCTTCAATCTGCCTTCGATATAGGTCCTTCTCTCCTCCAGCCCTACAGGGTCTTGTATTGTGTCTTTCAGGGTATCCAGCCTCTCCTTCGCCCTTATCAACTCGTGCTCATCACCCTTGAGTTTTGGTTCCAGTTCTTTCTCAACCTGTCGCCACTTTTCTGTCTCTTCTGTAGCAGGACAGAAAGAAGTCAAATCAGACTCGGTCAATTCCAGATTGTATTGACGGACTCTGCTATCCAGAGTCCTCTGTTTACCCTCCAACTCCTTTAGCCCCTCTTTACCCAGGATTCCCTGCCTTTCGGATTCTCTGTTTCTCTTTTCATCTGTCAGTCTTTGATAATCATTCAATCTCTCTCTCAGCTCACTTACAGAACCCGTACTGGTATCATTGAGGACATTCCTGAACATCCCTTCATACATTTCGTATTGCTCATTAGCCTCCAGGAATTCTTCTTCGGTATCAGCGACATTTGAGTCAAGAACAGATTTTAGCCCGCTCAATTCCTTATATCTCCCCCATTCCTTCTTTAAAGTTTCAATGTCCTTCTGCCGGGTATCCTGAAGAAGAGCGATAATCCTCTCCTCTATATCTCTCAACTGGGCATGGTTTCTTTCGATACCATCCCTCAATATCCGGAGTCTGGTTGACAGCCGTCTTTTATTTTTCAATGCAGGATACAATGCCAGAAGGAACGTCGAAACCCCTATCAGGACAAGCAGCCCTCCAATCCATTTTAACATTCCATGGAGGCTGAACAACAGAATTATCCCTGCTAAAGAGAGCAGTACGCCGCCAATCTTTCCCCATAAAGGAATTCTGGAAGACTGATACTCTGATTCCACACTGGTCAACTCGGCATTAGCAGCCTCAATCTCTTCTTTAATCTCTGAACTGCGATACTCCCACCCTGGAAGGTCCTGATCGATGGATTTTCCACAATTCTCAACTGGCTTCAATCTGTCGAGCTCTATCTGAACCTTGTGCCTCTCTTCCCCGGTTATTTTCTTCTTTTTCTCCAATCTTATGAGTTTATCCTCTATAGCCTCTTTAGACGCTATCCAGTCAGGCACTTCATTCTTTATGATATCCCTATGACCTTCGATAGACTGTAATGCCTCAATTCTCTTATTAATCCTGGAAAGGCTTTCATCAATTGCTTTAACCCTTTGAATTTGCTCTGAAATCCTATCTAAATCTTCAGCAGACTTCTGTAGCTCTTTCTGGATATTACTCTTCTTTTCTAGTTTCTCCAGCAAATATCTGACCTCTTTCAGTTGTTCTCTCTCTACTGGAATCTCCTCTTCCAGTTTACTTATAGTATCTGTCAGCCTTGATAGCTCTTTAAATCCGTCTTTTGCATGTTCGAAGGCAGAAGTAACTGACTCTCTCTCCTCCTGGAGTATGTCATATTCCCGTTTCGTGGTCGGGGTATGCCTTATTTCAGTTGTTTTTGAAGCCTTTATTGCGAGTCTTTTTGTCCTGAAGATATCTATTATCTCTTTTGCATTGCTCTTGATGGAACCCGTAAACACCCTCTGGATTAAATGCCCTACCTCGGACAGATTCTCGCTTACCTTAGACAGCTCCTGCTGTCTTATACAGCAGGTAGAGGTAAACAGACCCAGATTTTCCATGCCGGTGTGCTCAGACACATACTGTTTTACCTTTTCTGAGTCATTTGTTAACTCTCTATATGTCTCATTATCAACAAGTTCTCCGAAGGAAACCCTGTTCTTTATAAAATCCCTTTCGATTTGAAAGAGCCTGCTGTTAACCTGGTATCGAATTACTGTACAGAACTCGTTGGGATTGGTCCATGACCACACAAAAGACCTGTTCAGCCGCTCACTCTGTTTACCCATGCCAAAAAGCCCGATCACAAGTGCATCCTGAAGGCTTGATTTACCAGCCCTGTTTCTTCCAACAAGTATATTAATATTATCGCCAAATTCCACTCTCTGGTTATCAGAGTAAACCCTTATTCCGGCAAATTCGATGGACCTGATTTTCATTTCTTTTCGGCCTCTCTGATGGCATTGATTCCAAGGTTAAGGGCTGTCTTAAGAAGCTGCTTTTCCTCCTCATTCTCTGCTCTGTCTATCTGGTCTTCTAATTTGCGGCAGAACCTTCCGATTATGAACCTTGGATCCACAGGAATGTCTATGGGGGTATCTAACTGGTTTTTATTGATCTTCAACATGTAGAAGTACCCACTGAACCTCTCCTGTAACTCGTCAATGGTCTCTAATATATCCATTGTCGGCTTGCCGGTCAGGTTAAGTTTGAGAATCTTATTATCACCGGCATGCTCCCTGATCTTCATCTCCAGCGTGTCTTTTTCCTGGAAGTGTGTACAGTCAATGTTTAATATCTCTATGATCTTCCTTTGAACCTCTTCAATGGTTATGTTAACTTCACCGTGGTCAGAGATCTCCCCCAATATTACATACCGCTTCCCGGCATTTCGCTCATCCAGGTTCAGTCCCTCCGGGACACCGGGATAGAAACATACCCTTTTCTCCTCTGAAAAAATCTCCATGTGCCGATGGTAGTGCCCCAGGGCTATATAGTTGAATGGCAATCTTTTCAGCTCTTCCAATGAGAAAGGCTGATCCCGGTACTCCTGATTTGGATACTCATATGAACCGTGAAAAAGCAGGATAGAGTTTTGCTGACTGATCTTGAATTCAGGTCTCTCAAACAACCTGGAATTGGATTGATGCCTGTTGTAAGCACATCCGGCTACTGAGACTTTGAAACGCTCAAGACCTATTGTTTCAAACTCTGAAGAAGTAAATATGTGGAGGTTCCGGCCAAGAGAACTAAATTCTCTATCCCAGATTCCATCTGGAATATAATAATCGTGATTCCCGGGGGTTATGAAAATAACCACATTGTTATCGCTTAACATCCTGAAGGTTTCAAAGACAAATTCCAGATCCTTTTTGGATGGATTGGGTGAATTAAACAGATCGCCGGATATAAGAAAAAGATTAACACCCTTTTCTATAGCCAGACTCGCTATTCGACGAAAGGTGAGACGGATGTCTTCCCTCCTTTCTTCCCCTTTTTCATCGAATTGATCAAACTCTCTTCCTAAATGGATGTCGGCAGTATGTATAAATTTAATCATAATAGAAACCTACCATAAAAAAATTCTCTTTGTCAAAGCTATTTTCAGTGTCTGAATCACAGACCCCGACTTCTGACTTGACACAGATATTAACTCTTATATATACTGCTTCAATCTATTGATGGACTCGCAAAAAGTCCTGTTTCGTCATTCCGAGGATCGAAAGCAACGAGGAATCTTTAACGATATCAGATTTCTCGTCCACCAGAGGCGGACTCGAAATGACATGAGGCCAGGATATTATCAGGAGGGATAATGGAACACGTACTAAAGGCGTTCTTAGAACCAAAAAGTATTGCAATAGTTGGAGTCTTCAAGACACCTAATAAAGCAGGACACCTTATCACAAGAAACTTAAGAGAGTTCGGCTTTAATGGAAAGATATATCCCGTTAATCCTGAAGGAGGTGATGTTTTAGGGTTTAAAATATACAAAAGCATCAAAGATCTCCCTGAAAATATAGACCTTGCCGTCTCTCTGGTGCCTGCAGATAATACCCCTAAATTGCTGCACGACTGTGCAGCCAAAGGAACCAGGAATGTATTGCTGGTCTCCGGAGGGTTTTCTGAATCTGGTGAAGCTGGGTCAAAACGGCAGATGGAGGTAGTTAACCTGGCAAAACAGAAGGGAATAAGAATAATGGGGCCCAATGCAGTTGGCCCTGTTAATACCTTTAACAACCTTGTGCTCCACTTTTATCCCCTGGATTACCTTAAGGAAGGAGGAGTAGCATTTATAGCTCAAAGCGGCCAATTCTGCTGTCCTGTTATGGAATATATTATATCATCTATGCATGTCGGGATAAGCAAATCCATAGACCTTGGAAACTGCTGTGATATAGACGAAGCTGAGGTAATGGAATATCTGGAAGAAGACCCTGAAACAAGGGTTATTGCTATGTATATGGAGAGCATTAAGGCAGGCAAACGATTTTTAGAGGTTGCAAAAAAGGTTTCTAAAAAGAAACCTATAGTGGTATTTAAAACAGGAAGGACGGAGGATGGACAGAAGACCGCTGCTTCTCACACAGGTGCTATAGCCGTAGATGACACAATATTCGATGTTGCGCTCAGGCAGGCCGGGATTATTAGGGCTCAAGACCTGGATGAATTCCTTGATTTTACAAAGATATTTGACTCTTTACATACACCAAAAGGCAACAGGATAGCGGTTATAACTTACAGTGGAGGTATTGGGTCAATGGTTGCCGATGCCTGTGAAGAGTTTGACATGAAACTGGCTGAATTCTCAAAGGACACCATTGAAAAGATTAAACAGGTCTTGCTTCCGTCCACAAAGATAGCAAATCCCTTAGACTGTTTTTCTGTTGGATTCCCACCGAATATTAATGATGTATACGGTGTACCTCTGGTTGCCTTTATGCATGAACCCAATGTGGATATTGTCCTTTTCTGCCTCATGGTAAACAGGCGGATTTGGAAAATAGATTTAAAACAAGTGTTAAGTGACTTAAAGCAATGCCAGAATAAACCGGTGGTAGGATGGGTAATAGGTGAGGATAAGGTGGTGAGAGAACATACCAGGATACTTGAAGAAAACGGTATCCCTGTATTTGCATCCCCTGAAAGGGCAATAAGGGCATCAGGTGCCTTATGGAGATATTATTCCCGTATCTTTGAAGGATAGGGGCTAAAACTGGAGTGGGTAATTTTTCAGGTCGGCGAGATCAGCGATGGAAGATAGTTCAAATAACAGTGACTTGAAAAGAGAAGTAGGCCTGTTTTCTGCATTCATTCTGGTGGTTGCCAACATAGTAGGAACAGGAATATTTACTACATCCGGCTTTATTATAAGGGAACTTGGCAACCCTCAAAGTATGCTCCTTTGCTGGTTTCTCGGTGGTCTCTTTGCCCTTTCAGGTGCACTCTGTTATGGGGAACTCGGCGCCATCTTTCCCAGGGCAGGAGGAGAATATGTCTTTTTAAGGGAGAGCTTTGGGAGGGGGGTAGCATTTCTATCCGGATGGATATCCCTCATTGTTGGATTCTCAGCCCCTATAGCCGCAGCTTCCATTGCCTCTGCCACCTACCTTTTACGTACCCTGCCAGCTCCACTAAACCCAATTATCACTATTCCATGCTCTGGTATTAATATCCTTACCATATCACCGATTACCGTACTGGCCGCAGCAATTATCATCATCCTCTCTCTGATTCATTATCACGGTCTGTCTTTGGGGACATTCATTCAAAACTCTCTCACTGTATTCAAAATAACCGTTATTATCGCTCTTATTGTAGCCGGTCTATCCTTTGGCAGTGGTTCATTAAGCAACCTTTCTGAAGGGATGAATTTAAAATCAATTTTAACTGACAAGTTTGCAATATCGCTAATATTTATCTCTTTTGCTTACAGCGGCTGGAACGCTGCTGCCTACCTGGGGAGTGAGATTAAAAAGCCAGCCAGGAATATTCCTCTTTCCCTTTTTTATGGCACATTTTTTGTGATGGGTCTCTATATGCTTTTAAATATTCTGTATATCTATGCCCTCCCCGTAGAAGATATGAGTGGTGTTCTGGAAATAGGAAATCTGGCTGCTGTTTCGCTATTCGGGGAACATGTGAGCAGATATTTCACAGCAGCCATTGCTATAGGCATTCTGTCAGCTCTGAGCGCCATGATAATGACCGGACCCAGAGTCTATTATGCCATGTCCAGAGACGGTGTGTTTTTTAAGCTTTTCAGTAAGGTGAGCAGTATTCACAGAACGCCAGCCCATTCCATTTTTCTGCAGGGTGCTATTGCTGTATTAATGGTTATTACATCCTCCTTTTATAAATTACTCCTCTACATTGGATTTACACTGGCATTGTTCTCTATGATAACAGTGATGGGGATGATTGTTCTAAGGATAAAAAAACCTTTCCTGAAACGCAGCTACAGAACGTTTGGATACCCGATTACACCGTTGTTATTTATCTCGGGGAATCTATGGATTATCTATTTTTCCATAAAGAGCAAACCTATTATTTCGCTTTTTGGTATAGGAACAATAGGATTAGGTTTTTTGTTTTACCTGTATTTCAAGATAAGGAACAATACGGCGAAAAGGGAAATTTTCAGGGGAGACTAACTATAGCAGTATTCTGTGCCAACAACACACTTAAGTGTGTTGTTGTATGTGTTTCGACATCTATTGCTTCTTATAGACAGTAATCCTCTTTCCTATTCTGCCTGCTGAATTCAGCTCCTTAAATGCTTCGTGTTCAATATAGCCAACGAGTATGGCTCCAGGCTTCAACTCTTTAGCCAATTTATCTTCAAGACGTTTCTCTTCAAAGCTGCCGCTCATAAAATAGTAGATAACATCGTATCCGGAAAAGTCCGCATCAAAGAAATCACCTCTGATAAGTTCTGTTTTAGACAGGTCAAACCTCTTGGACAGTTTTTCCCGAGCCTTGAGACTCGAATTAAATATATCCTCATCGAATTCAATCCCGGTTGAGGCAGCACCAAAAAGAGATGCTAAAAAAACCACCCTTCCATCACCACTTCCAAGGTCGAGAAAGTGAACTCCCGGTTTCAATACTTTGTTGAAGGCTGTCAATACGTTTGGGTCCTTTATTCTGGTTGGAACAAAGATACCTTTTTCGACATAATAGCCCCCTGTTTTATAACTGAACAATTGATTCTCAATCTTCTTTGACAGGGACTGGTCACACGCTTCTACTATAATATCCAGCATTTCCTCTGTAATTACCTGAGATGACTGAGTATGAACAGGAAATAGACCTCCTTTAATTGAGGACTTATCCTCTGCAATGCAATAAGGGGCTATAGAATAAGAAATAAAGAAGAAAAAAATAGACAGGACAAACCTTAGAAGCAAAGTATCGTTTTTTTTGTTGGTATGAACAGCTTTTATATTTGACATTATATTCTCGTCAATAATTGTATTGCCATCATCCAACATAAACTTCACCGGGAAAGCCGCTTTTTGGGCAATCCGGTGGAACGTATTGTTGGGCAAGCTTTAGGGACTAATTTGATTTCCAAATCGCAGCCTACGGCTTGTGCATACTGAATATGCTTGTCTGCAGATTCCAGCCGTGATACTGCACTTTTTGTCGTTCCCATTAGTTCTGCAACAGCCTCTTGAGTGAGGCCGGACTTTGAGCGCGCCGATAGCATCTCACGGGCAAGGAGATATTCTCCCTCCAAATTTTCGTATGCTTTACGGAACCCTTCACGCTTCTTAGCCTTCTTGAGAAATGCTTTATGATCATGAGAAACGGGTTCATATTTTAAGTCAGCCATTTCGAACCTCCTTCATTCTTTTCCGGGCTATCCTTAGTTCCCGCTCAGGAGTGTATTGAGTCTTTTTGATGAACGCATGGAGCATTACCTTAAAAAGTAACCATAATGAAGTCGATGATTTACTATATCTGACTTTATATCCTTTACAGGCATCCTTTCACGAATTATGTAACGGTATAATCCTGCCTTCGAGATATCACCGATAAATAGGGCGCCAACAAGCCTGGTTCCGTCCGGGGTAAAAACCAATTTACGATAGGTCTTTGGAGTGGCTCTAATGTGTGTCTCATAATCGGTCCCCTTCGTATGGACGATACCCATAGACACGAATGGTTCATCAGCCACCTGGGTTGCATTTAAAATGCCAAAGGTTCCTGAATAAATACTTGGCTGGCCCGCCATATTCCGTCCGGCACAGTTACCCATCTCCGCTGCATTAGTCCAGAGCCCGGTTACAATTCTTTCTCCTGTAATTGGATCAAATGTCACTGCCACATCCCCGGCTGCAAAGACATTCTGAATATTGGAGCGGGTGAACTTGTCAACTACCACGCCCTGGTCTACAAGGATACCGCTTTTGTCAAGAAATTCTACATTGGCACGGATTCCCTTGCCGATACAAACCATTTGACAGGCAATCTCCCTGCCACTCTCCAGCAGTACTCCAATGACCCCTGTGGAATCGGATAAGATTTGGGTAACATTCGATCCAGTCATCAATTTCATGCCTGCTTTATTTAAAGCTTCACGAATCAATACTGTATCGTCAGGCTCCATCAGCCTTGAGAGAACATTAGGGGATTTCACGATTAATGTTACATCCAGTCCTCGTTCAAGCAAAGCAAAGGCTGCTTTGAGATTTAATAAACCTCCTCCCAGCATCACAGCATGTCTGGCAGTCTCTGCTCTACGAGCTATGGCACGGGCATCGGCAATGGTCCGTAATACAAAGACACCTTCAGCTTCCACCCCTTTGATGTCAGACGGAATATTAGGCAGACTGCCGGTGGCAACAAGCAGTTTATCGTATAGCAATTCCTCACCACTCTTAATAGAAACCTTTTGCTCGGCTGTATTCACTGCCTTCACTCTGGAATCAAGTCGGACACCAATATTGGCACCCTGGTAGGGTCCCTGACCTATAAGCATCATCTCCGGGAACTTCTTTTTGCCGTTTATGATAAAAGGGACCATAGGCCGGAAATACGGCATATCCTGTTCTTCTGATAGGACTATGATAGAACCCTGTGAATCCAGTTTCCGAATTGCCTCTGCAGCTGCCATTCCGGCTGCGCTTGCCCCAATGACAACATATTGCATCTGTTTTACTGCCACATTATCTCCCTTCTCCAGAGACCATCTCTCTGGCCACATCTTGACGGACATCACCAGAAAATGCCGCAACGCTCCGATAAACCAGAGCCTGGGTGGGACAGGCATCCACGCAGGCAGGAGACTGAATGTCCGGACATCGGTCACAGCGATACGCCTTGCGGGTCTCCAGATGTCGTCCAATAACACCATAGGGACAAACCATTACACACGTCCAGCATCCTATACACTTATCACTGTTGGTTATGACAATTCCTTCCTCGGTACGACTGATAGCACCACTTATGCAGGCGTGCATACATGGGGCATCCTCGCAGTGGCGGCATAATATCGGAACCTTACGATCCGGGGGCACCCATTCCACATAGACACGGGTTTTAGGGGTTGGCTGTTCTGAGATGGCTTCGAACAGGTTTTTGCTTTTGGAGTGTTCTACTGAACAAGCAATTTTGCAGGTATGACATCCCACACAACGATCCAATCTGACAAATATCTCTTTTGACTGAGACATAATAGCCTCCTATTCCTTTTGTCAACTACTATCGGCTAAAGCCGATAGCTTTTTCTTTACTACTCTCGAATCTTGGAATCCTCGACCTCTCAAACCCTTACGGCGCAAAAGATCGAACTGAAACCCTTCCGCCTCAGGCAGAAGGGTTTTCCTCCCATTCCCCGAGAGGGACAATAATGTATGGTTTCCCGTTATCTAGCTCAGTCCCAAACCAGCCCGACGGGCATCAATGGCACTGAGAAGCTTGTCTGCTGAAGAATCAGGGTCAAGATCTACAATAAAGTAGCCGCCTGTTAAGTCCTTTACCTTTTCTGTTAATACCTGTGTTACCAAAGGGCTGCCCAGAACAGGGAGCATTACGCCTACGTGGGTTGGTAATCCTGCGGCAACCGCATAGGCACCAATGGAGACAGCCTTTTCAGATACAGCCTCTGCCGCTGAAGCCACCACAGGAAGCTTATCAGTATCAACTCCCAGATAATTGGCAACAGCAACAGCTAAAGCCACTGCCCGTGAGTTATCTACACATGAACCCATATGCAATACAGGCGGCAGAGGGCCACCCAGGTTATTTGCTTCCCCTATGGCTGTCAGGACGGCTTTAAGCCCATTGCCACATAATTCGTCCACATTGGCAGGATTCATAAAACCATGGCGCATGAGCGCACCGGCTCCACAACCTGTGGCAACCACCAAGACATTCTCCTTCAGCAATTTTCGCGCAATAACTGTAAAATTCTTATCCTGAGGTACCTTAACATTATTACACCCGGCAAAAAGACATACACCTCTGATGTTACCGGCCTTTATATTGTCAATGAGAGGCTTGAGGGGGTCTTTAGCATCCAGCCTGGATAATGCCGCAACAATGGCTTCTACCGAGAATCCGGCAACGACCGGAGTTTTAATATTCGGAATGTCCACAGGTCTTTTTACCCTCTTAGAAAAGTTTTTAACAGCAATACTGATAACTTGCCTTGCCTTTTCCGCTGCCGCCTCTTCTGAAAAGTCTACATGGGTGGCACCTGAGATCTTACATATATCCATAGTAGTAACAACTGTAGTACCCATACATTCAGCTACAGTAACCAGAGAAGGCATAATACATTGGTAATCAACTACCATGGCATCCAACGCCCCGGTCATGATAGCCATCTCCTGACTGACTGAGTGGGTACAGGATGGAATGCCATGACGCATCATTACCTCATTGCCCGTACAGCATATCCCCACCAGGTTGATACCTGAGGCACCGGCTGTCCTAGCCTCTTTCTCCATTTCCTTGGCAACGGACACTATCACATCGGACAAAACCGGATTGTGACCATGGACTGCTATGTTAACCGCATCAGCCCTTATCACCCCCATGTTTGCCTCTGTCACAACAGGCTTGGGAGTCCCAAAAAGGATATCGGCTAAATCTGTCCCCATGTAGCAGCCAGCCAGATCGGCAACACCACAGCGCAGTCCACCCAGCAGCAGGTTGACTGCATCAGCATCCACACCGTAGAGGGTACGGTGCATAATCTCAGAAATCTCATGATCGATGCCTTTTGGTACCAGACCCAGGTCAGTCAGGACTTTGACACGACCCGTAGTCACTACAGTCGCTGCCCATAAGACAGGGGTGTCCTTCTCATGGAAATCCTCAAGGGCTGCTTTAGCCACATCCAGCGCAATGTCATTTTCTTTTCGTCCTTCGACCGGGATACCTAAACGGGCAGCCACCGCCTTTAGCTTCTCCACATCCCTGACCATATAATCCCGGGCATTACCCTCTGCCATCTTCAATATTGTATGTGCCAGATGTCTGGCATGTCCGGAATGGGCTGCTGTCCCGGCGGCAATAGCCCTGTCTATGCCCCTGGCAACCATAACATCTGCACTGGCACCGCAAATCCCGGTCTTGGGCTCATCCCCAAACGGATCGATTCGACATGGTCCTTGCAGACAGTGCCGGCAGCAAAGGCCCGTCTCTCCAAAACCGCACTGTGGCATCATAGCATCATACCGATCCCAAACCGTTGTTACATCCATACCTTTTGCCTTATTTATCATCTCTTGAACCGCAGGATCGGTGCTCTTCTTTGAATTTTCCTTACTATCCGACATAATCTATTCCTCCTTATATAATAAAGAATAACTACCTAACTTAACCCTTTGAAAACACAAGAATTTTAGTATGTTACATAAGCTAGCTTTGTTACTCAAACTTAAACCCCTTCTCCTTAAAGAGCCTTATGCAAGCACCTACCACATCCGCATCGTACAGGATACCGCTGTTCATAGAGATTTCCTCCAACGCTCCATCCAGGCCTATAGCCGCACGGTAAGGCCGGTGTGAAGCCATGGCTTCAACAACATCAGCAACAGCCAGGATTCGTGCTTCCAGCAGGATAGCCTCCTTACACAGACCAGCAGGATACCCCGATCCATCCATCCTCTCGTGATGTTGAAGAATGGTCTGGGCAATTGGCCAGGGAAATTGTATATCCTTCAGTATATCGTAACCAACTTGGGGATGCACCTTAATCAGACTGAACTCGATCTCACTTAATCGGCCAGGCTTACTGAGAATCTCTGCCGGCACAGAAATTTTGCCGATATCGTGTACAATCCCTGCTAAGCTAATCCCACGAACCTGATCTTCTGAAAGGTCTATCTCTCTGGCTATGGCTGAAGCAAGGCTGGTTACCCGTTGCTGATGACCGGCAGTATGGGGGTCGCGCATTTCAACTGTCGTTGCCATGGCTTCAATAGTTGACTCCATAGCCTTTATTAGCTTCTGCGTATTCTGTCTGCGTTCTTCCTCCACCTGCTTGTGCTCGGTAATGTCCTCAAATATCCCCAGTACACCAATGATATTGCCCTGCTCGTCACGGTAAGGCACCTTGATCGTATGAACCCATCGCTCCTCACCGGCAACCTGGCATTTTTCCTCGATGTCAATCAACTTCCCGGTGTCTATAACTGTCCTGTCGTCGGCACGGTATTTTTCAGCCAGTTCACTGGGGTAAAACGCAAAATCGTCTTTGCCCACAATCTCTTCCGGTTTAATCCCCAGGCTATGAGCATAGTTCGCATTGCAGGAGAGATAGACCAAGTTTCTGTCTTTGATAAAGATAAGATGCGGCAGATGCTCTACCAGACTGCGATTGAACATTTCACTCCTGCGCAGGGCCTCTTCCGCCTGTTTGCGCTCGGTGACGTCCTCTGTCTTTTTCCTGCCTTTCATAGCTCGCCTCTTTTAACGACTCCAGCAGCAGCAATACATACCCCATTCCAAAAGTCTCTTTTGATTAGAAGCCCCATCCTCCTTATATTAATAGGTTGGTAGAGAGGCTTCAAATTCTAAAAGGATTCTTAATGGTCACTCTATTAATTGTCTGTCCATGAGACAGGTCCTCAGACAGCAATATTACAGTGCCACTCCTTATAGCTGCCTCAATAATCAGTGAATCCCAGAAGGAATACCCGTACCTTAAAAGAATCTCTATGGCTTCTAAAATAGACTCACCATCATTAATCACAACATCCCATTTCAAAAAATCACTCACAATTTCCCTGGCTAATCTTTTATCCAATGGTTTTGATAGCTTTTGGGTGACGGCAACAAAAAATTCCTGGAGTACCTAGGTACTTATGACCCCCAACCCTGAATCCCATAAATCAACGAGGATTTTCTTGGCTATTTCGTGTTTTTCTCATGCACTCACATCATAGGCATATATGATGATGTTAGTATCAAGGAAAACTTTATCGTCTGCCATGAACTTCTTCCCTCGTGGTTGTAATGTGTCCTTTTGTCCCAAGGTCAAGCCCTTCTTTGAGAATTTTTAATTGTCTCCCCCTCGCTTTTTTATAACCATTAGCTCCTCTGACTTTTTCCTCAAGTGATTCTCTTAAGAATTCACTCAGGGATTTTTCTTTGCTTGCGGCAATTATTTTGGCCTTCTTCAATAATGATTTAGGCAGGGATAGAGTTATATTCTGTCTGTCCATAGATATCCTCCTTTTATAAATAACTGATGCATATCAAGTAGTTACGTGAAATGTCAATGGCAAAATAAATAGTTAAATCATAGTGATCTGTCAAGGAAAAATTCAGGTGACGAAATGGGGCAAAGGGTACAGTCTGGTCTTCTTTTACAGAAGTTTTTACCAAGGTGGACTATTAAAGCGTGGTACTCATTGTAAAGCTCAACGTCTTTAGGCAGGTTCTTCATGAACAGGTTCTGGATTTCATGGTAGCTGGTGTTGTCGGAAACAAAATTATGGCGCGCGAAAACCCTTCTGGTATAGGCATCTACTACAAAGACAGGTTTGCATCCTGCATAGAGAAGTATGCTGTCGGCTGTCTCTTCACCTATCCCGTTAACACCCAGGAGCTTCCCCCTCAGAAGCTCCATGCCTTCAGAGAACATCAGAGAAAGGTCCCCATTGTATTCCCCGAATAAAAAATCCATGAATTTTTTTAATCTTCGGGCTTTTATGTTGTAATACCCTGATGGCCTGATAGCCTCTGCCAGTACGGATTCTTCGATACAATACAATCTCTCCGGGTGAAGCAGTTTGTCCTTTTTAAGTATGGTAATGGCCTTTTCTACGTTTTCCCAGGAGGTGTTCTGGGTAAGTATTGCCCCCACTATTACCTCAAAAGGGGTATCACCAGGCCACCATCCCCGCGGCCCAAAAGAATCATATAGCCTCTGGTAAATCAACATCAACGCTTGAAGCAAAAGGTATACCTTCTCAGGGGTCTTACATTAACCTATTTCTTCCAGAAGTATCTTATGGTCAATTAAGGAAATCTTCTTAATCCTGCTGTTCAGTATTTTCTGTTCCCCAAAGATATTCCTGATAAACACTTTGCCGTCTTCAGGCTCTATAATATCTACACTTTCCAGGATTAGTTCTTCCTCGCCATCTCGTTCCAAATATGCATTAGCTTCACACATTGTTTACCCACTCCTTAAGTTTTTCAGTTACCAGGCACTCTACCAAATGTGGTAAGGGTTCGGGAGCAACTCCCACAATCTCTACCTTTTCTTGCAACATAGGCAAGAGTAACTTTTTTGCCGGGCTGGAAGAAATAGCCTCAGCCATCTTTGGCGTAAGTTCCCCCATCATTGAATTGGCAATAACTATCCCCAGTGACCCTATGATTATATCGGCTGAAGGAACTGTTCTAACTATTGCATTCTCACCTGTTGCTCCTTTATTAGCCTTCGCTCTCATCATGGCAGAGGTAGCGATTGAATTGGTCCCCAGGGCTATTATTTCAATCCTCTCCTGAAACTCCTCTTTCAATCTCCTGATGAGGGCACTGCCAATGCCACCACCCTGTCCGTCAATAACACATATACGCATTATAGAAATCCAAATTCCTGGTTTTTATTTTAAAAGTCGACTACCATAAGCTAAAGCTGATGGCTTAAGGGTTCAAGGATTCAAGGGATCAAGTTCCCACGTTCTCGGCATCTTGAACCCTTACGGTGCAAAAGATCAAACTGAAGTCTTTCCGCCTCAGGCGGAAGGGTTTTTCTCCCATTCTCCAAAGGAGACAATAACACCGTAACTTATGGATGTCAAATAATTAGTTAGCCCTGAAAAAAGGCAAGTGTTCGTCCGAGCCCCTCCTTCAATGAAACCCCCGGCTCCCATCCAAGCTCTCTTTTAGCCTTTGACCAGTCTAAGACGCTACGGAATTGCTCTCCCTTTTTAGCCTCTCCATGGACAGCTTTAACTTTAGATTCTGCAAGAGTCTTTATCTCTGCAAACAGACTGTTAACAGTGGTTTCTATCCCTGTCCCAATATTGAACTCCCCAAAAACATCCCTCTGTAAAGTGAGTATGTTTGCCCTTGCTACGTCTTCCACAAAAACATAATCGCGGGTCTGTTCTCCACTTCCATTTATAACAGGCTGATCCCCTGCCAGCATTTTTTGGGAAAATATTGCAACAACCCCGGCTTCCCCATACGGATCCTGTCTTGGCCCGTATACATTACTGTACCTCAGAGAGACATAATTTAGACCATAGGTTTTGTGATAATAATAGAGATACTTTTCACAAGTCAATTTGGTAATACCATAAGGGCTTAGAGGTTTGGTGGGATGGGTTTCATCTGCAGGGAAACAACTCTGTTCACCATAAATTGCCCCTCCTGTAGAAGCAAAGATAAACTTTTTAACCCCATTTTTGATAGAATTTTCCAGCAGATTCAAGGTACCGCCAATATTTATATCCATATCATAAAGAGGGTCTTCAACAGAATCTCTGACATTTACCTGTGCTGCATGATGGATCACTGCTTCCGTTCTCTCCCTTTCCATGATTTCTTTTATAACCGAATCCCTTATGTCTTCCTTGTATAATACAGCCTTTGGATTCAGGTTTTCCTCTTTTCCTGATGAGAGGTTGTCTATTACAATCACTTCATGGCCTTTATCAATCAACATATCAGATACATGTGAACCGATAAACCCTGCACCACCTGTTAGCAAAACCTTCACCTTTTGATTCCTCCAATACTCACTTTCACATTTTTTTCCTATAACCCAAGGATACATTTAAGCTCCAGATGGGTCATTATCTTCAAAGGAGTATATAAGCTATTTTTATACGCAATAAACCCTACTCCCCCATTTTTAGCTGTTTCCATGTCTATCTCAGAATCTCCTATATACAAAGCTGCCTCTTCAGGTAATTTAAAATGATCCATGATTTTCAAAAGACATTCGGGATGAGGTTTGGGCATCTTCACATCCAGGGATGTAACCGAATACTGGAAATACTTCTCGAGGTCAAAACGGCGGAGGATAGTCTGTAAAGTGATGCCCCTGTTGGTAGCAATAGCTACATAATAGTTGTCTTTCAGCAACTCCAGCATTTCAATAAGCCCTGGTTCTATTTCCATGTACTGCAAATAAGGGGTATAGTCAAGACGGCTCGTAAATTTATGTGCCTCACTCAGTCTTGTATCTTCTTTAAAGAGAATGTCTATTACCTGTTTACTCGTATGGGTATGGGCAATATGGGTCAAAAGGGGATCTTTTTCATCTATAGGGGGCTTTCCAAATTTATCAAGTATAAAATTGTAATATGCCAGGTTTGCCCTTCTGCTTTCAAACATAACCCCGTCACAATCATAGATAACAAGCTTTACTTCCCTGTAAATCCTCAACTGGTACTGTCTCCCGATCTACAATTATTCTTCTGTAATTGCTCATGACGGCTACGTCACCCACGAACGATGAAAATTGATTTATGAAAATAGTAGGGGCGACATTTATGACGCCCGTATAATGCTGTGTGGTTCAATTATTTAAAGAGTACGGCAAACTAGACAATTTGTCAAGCAGCTTATCGCTTCGGGGATTTATCTGGAGCATAGTCTTAACCTATTGAAGAAACTAGATTTTTCTTGACAAAGCAAGGAATAGGCATCTAAAATACTTAAACGTCATTCCGAACCCCTAGCCCGTCATTCCGAGCAAAGCGAGGAATCTTGTTACCTCGCTTAAGGTAAACTCCGTAAGGAGCCTTGTTACTTTGCTCGGGGCAGGCTCCGTTAGGAATCTTAATATCTTAACATTACTGACGATTAAGATTTCTCGTCCACCAGAGGCGGACTCGAAATGACAAAAAAGGGAATTACGATGCAGTCTCCTGGTCAAGGGACTCTATACTGGCATGATTGATATAATAGATGAAAAGTTTGAAAGGCTGAAAGAGATAATCAGGGGTATGGGCTCTGTACTGGTTGCATTTTCCGGAGGGGTAGACAGCACCTTCTTACTAAAGGTTGCCCATGACGAATTGGGAGACAAAGTCTTAGCCCTAACCGGACTTTCTCCTACCTACCCGGAGTATGAATTTGAAGATGCCCAGAGACTGGCTTCAGAGATAGGTGTCAGACACTTGATTGTCCAAACCAATGAATTAGAGATGCCGGATTTCTATAAAAATACCAGGAGGAGATGCTATTACTGCAAAAAGGAACTGTTTGGAATATGTATGAAGAAGGCTGAGGATTTCCAGTTAGACTGGGTAGCAGACGGAACAAACTATGTTGATCGGGAAGATTTCCGACCTGGTATGGAAGCGGCAAGAGAGATAGGAATTCGCAGCCCCCTTTTAGAAGCCATGTTTACAAAGGATGAAATCAGAAAATTGAGCAGAAGACTACATCTTTCTATCTGGGACAAGCCTTCTTTTGCCTGTCTGTCATCCCGGTTCCCTTATGGAACAGAAATTACCTATGAACTGTTAAACAAGGTCGGTAAGTGTGAAAGATTCTTAAGGGACATGGGTTTTAAACAGTTTCGCGTAAGATACCACAAAGAGATTGCTAGAATTGAGGCTGATCTTCAGGAGATGCCCAGGTTCTATGATAAAAACACCATGCTCAAGATAGTAACCAAGTTTAAGGAATTCGGATTTACGTATATTACTTTGGACTTAGAGGGATACAGAACAGGGAAAATGAATGAGGCGTAAAAAGAAGATAGATAAGAAATACCTGCTTATTTTACTATTATTAATTCTTGTCATGATATTCTTCACCACCTTCAGGGAACGGGGAATTATCCATATTTACCGTTTATCTAAAGAGAGGGATCAGATAAAGGCACTTAATAATAATATCGAGGAACAAAACCGTAATTTAAAAACAAAGATTTATTCTCTGAAGAAAGACAGAAGTTACATAGAAGGGATAGCCCGACAGGGGCTGGGGTTAGCCAAAGAAGATGAGATTATTTACCAGTTTAAAAGTCCAAAGAATCCAAGGAATGAAAACCTTAATAACAAAAAAAAAGTTAAAAAAGGAATTAGAAATGAATCTTGACACTGCTGCTGGGTTATGATATTTTTTTATTCAATTTTAATTTTAACTACATATCATATTTCATTTGAAAATGCATTTATTCCTGTCATTGCGAATCCGCCAGAGGCGGATGAAGCAATCCCATCCTTTGAGTTTGCTTCGTCATTCGCCTATGGCGAACTCCTCGCAAAGACATTTTCTTTATTCTTTGTGTCTCTTTGAGGTATGTAAGTTTCATTTTATTTTGAGAGTCTTTAACTATGATTTTCTTTCCAAAGAAGGACATTATTGCCATAGATATAGGTTCCAGCTCTGTTAAACTATTGGAACTTCAGGAAATCAAAAATGGCTATCAGCTAAAGAATGTGGGGATTGGCTTCCTGCCTCCAGGTACTATTGTCGATGGAGCCTTAAAGGACCAGAGCGCTGTTACCAATATCATCAAAAATTTAGTGTCGAATCTTGACATAAAAACTAAAAATGTAGCCACTTCAATATCCGGACACTCTGTAATCATTAAAAATATATCTCTGCCCGTTATGAGTGAGAATGAGCTTGAGGAATCAATTAAATGGGAAGCAGAACAGTACATTCCCTTTGAGATTGATGATGTGAATATTGATTTTCAGATACTGGGAGAAAACCCCGAAGACAAGACTCAAATGAATGTACTCCTGGTAGCTGCTAAACAGGACATTATTAACGATTACATTAAGGTAATAAAAGAAGCCGGGTTGAATGCCGTTGTGATGGATGTTGATTCCTTTGCCTTAGAGAATATGTTTGAAATAAATTATCCATATAATGAAGGTGAGGTAATAGCCCTTGTTGATATTGGTGCCAGTATTTTGAACATGACTATTCTTAAAAATGGTATGTCTGTTTTTACACGAGATATATCTATTGGGGGCAATAAGATTACTGCGGAGATTCAAAAGAGGAAGGATATTAGCTACGAGGAAGCCGAACTTCTGAAGATAGGTGGACAGGTCAAGGAGATCGACTATAGAGAGATAGAGGATGTTGTTACGGAGGCATCTCTCTCACTGGCTACAGAGATTCAAAGGTCTATGGACTTTTTCTGGGCAACCTTTGCAGATGAACGCATCAATAAGATATATCTGAGCGGAGGATGCTCAAAGAGCATTGAATTAAAAAGACTCATAGAGGATAGGGTAGCAGATATTCCTGTAGAGGTAGTAAACCCATTTGCAGGTATTGATTTTAGTGAAAAGGCTTTTGACTCAGAATACCTTGAATACATCGCTCCGCTGATGGCTGTGGGTGTAGGTTTGGCATTAAGACGGGCTGGGGACAAATGATAAGGATAAATCTATTACCGATAAGGGAAGCAAGAAAGAGAGAAAGTGCAAGGCAATCTGTATCTATAGGTATTCTCTCTGTAGTATTGTTGGCACTTGTCCTTGGTTATTTTCATATTAATGCATCCAGGAAAATCAACACGCTAAACAATGAGATTAAAAGTACCGAAGATGAGATCAATCGCTTAGATAAAGTAGTGGGAGATGTCAAGGAATATCAAAAAAGGAAGAAAGAATTGGAGGACAAGATTAAGGTTATTGACATGCTGAGTCGTAAAAAGACTGGCCCGGTACAAATACTTTATGAACTCAGTAAAAGCACCCCAAACAGATTATGGATTAGCTCACTGCAAGAAACCGATCTAAAATTAACCCTGAGTGGTATAGCGCTGGATAATGAAACGATTGCCAGTTTTATGAAGAACATGGAAAGGTCAACCTATTTCTCAGATATTGAGCTTATTCAATCACAGCAAGAAATATGGGAAGGTTTGAAACTTAAAAGGTTCGATATCACATGCCAGGTATTACTACCTGAAAAGTAGCGAGTAATTGAAGTGGCTGATGCACTGGATAAAATAGCAAAATTGCCTACTGCAAAAAAGATAATGATACTTATAGGTGTCTTGTTTTTAATATCTGCTGCTTACTACTACCTTTTTTATATGTCCAAACAAAATGAGATAAGCGAACTTCAATCTAAATTGGATCAATTGCAGTCAGATTTGATAAAAAAACAGACTATCGCCAGAAAACTGGTAAAATTTAAGCAAGAAGTGGCAAAGTTGAATGCAGAACTTACCATGGCATTGACCCAACTTCCTGACAAAAAAGAAATCCCCAGTTTACTTGCCAACATATCCAGTTTGGGAAGGGAGGCAGAACTTGAGTTTTTGTTTTTCAAGCCAATGCCAGAGGTTAAACGAGATTTTTATGCTGAAATTCCTGTTGATATTAAGGTGTTAGGAAGATTTCACAAGGTTGCTGCCTTCTTTGACAAGGTGAGTAAGTTACCACGCATAGTAAATATTACAAACCTGAATATGAGTAATACAAAAATTCCTGATGGAGAGGATTCATTGACTGTCTCTTGCATGGCAACAACCTTTAAATTTCTTGAGAAAGAAGATAAAAGTGCGACTAAGAATACCAAAGGGAAGTAGTCGTTCTAAGATTGAAATACTACTTCTTTCCATTGTCCTGTTTTTTTCGTTTATTTTAATAAACTCAGAGACTAAATCCCAATCAACCGATTCCCTTCCCAAAAATATTGGTAGGAATAGGAACGTCAATGAATCTCAAAAAGCAACATCTGAGAAAAAAAGTGAGATTAAGAATGAAAAGGTTAAATACCAATACAGTGTTACCGGAAAGAGGGATCCTTTCAAACCGTTTATCTCCAAAGCTACAGTGGGTAAAAGCAAGAAAAAAGGTGACCATCTCACCCCACTTCAGAGATACAGTTTTAATCAGTTAAAGCTCATCGGAATCATATGGAGGGATGATAAAAATATCTCTGCTGCTATGGTTGAGGACACTGAAGGCAAAGGATATGTGTTAAAGAAAGGGACCCTTATAGGTGAAAATAATGGAAGGGTTATTAATATACTGAAGGACAGGATAATAATAAGAGAAGAGTACCGTAATTATCACGGAAAGACCAAAACCAGAACGGCTTCTCTCAAACTCCGTAACGCTGAAGAAGGAGAAACACCATGAAGTATCCAGGGAATATTGTTTGCAATAATCCCAATATCCAACGAAAAAAGCGGGTAAGGGGGTTGATGTTTTTCTCCATGGTAATATCCACCTTCCTGATTTTTGCGTGCTCTCCCAAAAGCCTTCAGATTAAATCAGAGACTATCAAATCGGAAGAGAGTTTGGCATCTAAAATCCAGAGGTTAGAAATTTCACAAGAGGCGGACAGAACTAAACTTACTATCCAGGGACTTGGCGCTATGTCATATACAGTGTTCAAGTTAGCCGATCCTCCTAAGATAGTTGTTGATATACCTAACGCTGATTTGGGGAAACTGACAGGAACTATAGAAGCAGGCAATGGTATTATAGACAATATAAACATTACAAAGTTTGATAATAAAACCGGGACAGTTGGCAGAATAGAGATTGCTCTGAATAAAATGGCAGATTATGAAGTGGCTAAGGATGCCAATAGACTCGTTCTCTATATAAAGAAACCCACAGATCCAGAATTAACCTCTGTCGATAAAACAAAAGCTAAAGAAGGGGGAACAGTTGAAGGCATAGATTTCAGGCAGATAACAGGAAAGTCTCAGATTATAATATCCACATCCAGTAAAGCCCGATATAATCTTTCCAGGGTGGCTAAGGATACACTGGTTCTGGAATTGGTTGAAATGGATATCCCGAAAAAACTCCGGGAAGTCATGGAGATTAAAGAAATTAACAGTGCTGTAAGACTAATTAAACCTAATCAAACCATAAGTTCAGGCAAAAATACTGCTAAGATTGATATAACATTGAGAACTATGGTACCATATCATATTATTCAGGAGGAAAACAGAATATATCTCGAATTCAATCAGCCCCAGAAGGCATTACATAAAGAGACAGCTTCCGCTCCGCCTGTATCTGCTGTACCAAGGACAGAGGTTGAAGCAGCTATGAGGGCAGGAGAAACCCGGAACTCTGAAGAAGGGTTTCAGACAGAAAAAGCTGAAAAGATGACACCTGCTGTGGAGTTAACCCCTGTGGAAGGGGGTGTAAAGGGAAAATATACTGGCAAAAGGGTCTCAATGGACTTTAAGGATGCAGATATAAGGAATCTCTTTCGGCTGATAGCCGAGGTTAGTAACCTGAACATAGTTTTCGGAGACGAAGTTAAAGGCAAGGTTACAATCAGAATGGTTGATGTCCCGTGGGATCAGGCGCTGGATGTCATTCTGGACACCAATAATCTGGGAATGATCAGGGCAGGAAATATTATCAGGATTGCCCCTTATGAAAAAATCGCCAAGGAAGAACATTCCCTGATAGAAAAAAAGAAAGGAACACAAGAGGTTGAAGAATTAGTTACAGAGACAATCCGTATAAACTATGCTGTGGCTAAAGACATTTTGCCCCATATACAGAACAAGTTATCTAAAAGGGGGAAAGCCTCTGCTGATGAAAGGACAAATTCTATACTCATCACCGACATTAAAGGGATTGTAAGCGAAGCAAAAAAGATAATAAGGGAGTTGGATACTCCAACCCCCCAGGTACTGATCGAGGCAAGAATAGTACAGAGCAATCCGACATTTACAAGAGAACTTGGCGTTCAATGGGGTGGAACATATTCAAGAGGTGTTTCATCGGGCACTTATACTGTTTCAGGAACAGCAGGCAGCAATTATGCTATAAATCTCCCCTCCAGTTTAACCCATGGAGGATTGGGGTTCGGTCTTGTAAATTCTTCAGCAACACTGGATTTAAAGCTAACAGCGATGGAAAAGGACGAAAAGGTAAAGATTATATCAAGACCAAAGATCATTACCATGGATAACAAAAAGGCGAAGATAGAACAAGGGGTAGCCCTTCCTTACCCTAAAATGAGCTCAGAAGGGACAGTATCAACGGAATTCAAAATGGCTACCCTGTTACTGGAAGTTACCCCCCACATCACACCGGATGGAAGTATTATAATGAAGGTCTTGGCAAAGAAAGATCAGAAATCTTCTCAAACAGGATATGGTGGAGAACCAGGCATAGATACCAGGAGCGCAGAAACAGAGGTTATTGTGAAAGACGGGGATACTACGGTAATCGGTGGAATTTATGAAAGTACGCAGACTGATGCAATAAGCGGCGTCCCGTTCTTATCAAATATTCCCATCCTTGGGTGGCTGTTTAAGAGCAAATACAAAAAGGACGAGGTAACCGAACTTCTGATATTCCTTACCCCCACTATTGTCAAGCAAAAACCCGTCAACTAAAAAGATCATCATATCTCAAATATGGATTATCTCCAGATTGGTTGGTAAAATCATAACATAAGGAGTCAAGGGTTCGAGGATTCAAGGGTTTGTTTCCTAACCAATTTAACTCGAACCCTTGAATCCTTGAACCCTTTTAACATTGCAGGCCCAGGTGACCATTATGTTAAGGTATCTTACAGCAGGTGAATCACATGGAAGTTCTCTGACAGCCATCCTTGAAGGCATACCCGCTGGTTTGAGCGTTCGAGAAGAGGATATAAATATTGATCTTGCCAGAAGGCAGATGGGTTATGGCAGAGGGCAGCGAATGGAGATAGAAAAGGACATGGTCAGTATAACCTCTGGGGTTCGATGGGGCAAGACTATGGGCTCTCCTATCAGCATGGTTATACAAAACAAAGACTGGGAAAAATGGAAGGCAGAGATGTCTGTATCCTCTCAATATGAAGGGAAGGGGATTCGTCTTAACAGACCCAGACCAGGCCATGCTGACCTTGCAGGTGCTATCAAATACAACCAAAGGGATATCAGAAATATTCTTGAGCGGGCAAGTGCAAGGGAAACTGCATGTCGGGTTGCGATAGGAGCTGTAGCAAAATGTCTTCTTAAAGAATTCGGCATTAAGGTAATCAGCCATGTAACTGAAATAGGAGGAATAAGAATCAGTTCTCAAAACCTAAACCCTGAGGATGTATACGGAAGGGCTGAGGCTTCGGAACTGAGATGTATTGATGGCGATGCCGAAAGAGAGATGAAGGCAAAAATAGATGAGGCAAAAGCCAGGGGAGATTCACTTGGAGGGGTATTCGAGATAATTGCCACAGGTGTACCTGTTGGGTTAGGAACTTATACCCAGTGGGACAGAAAACTCGATGGGAAGATAGCACATGCCCTGATGAGTATACAGGCAATCAAAGGGGTAGAGGTTGGTCTGGGGTTTGAGACTGCTAGGAGATGGGGGTCTCAGGTTCATGATGAGATATACTATAAATCACCGGCCAGAGATGACAAAGGGTTATCTGAAGTACCTTATGACACAGAAGCTCAAGGGCTTAAACCAAAGGAGGGTTTTTTCAGAAAGACAAATAATGCGGGCGGTATTGAAGGAGGAATCTCTAACGGTGAACATATAATTACCAGGGCTGCTATGAAACCCATCCCTACTTTAACCAAACCTTTAAAATCAGTAGATATTGATACCAAAGAGGGCTTTAATGCCAGTGTGGAGAGGTCTGATACCTGTGCTGTTCCCGCTGCAGGAGTGATCGGTGAATCAGTGGTAGCCATTGAAATTGCCAATGCTTTCCTGGAAAAGTTTGGAGGGGATTCTGTTGAAGAGACAAGGAGAAACTATCAGGGGTACCTTAGTTATGTTGATAGTTTTTAGGTAAGGGGTTTAGGAGTTTAAGGTTAAAGGGTTGAAGGGTTGAAGGGTTGAAGCTGAAACATGGCGATGAAAAAGTTCAACAGGAATATAGTACTGGTAGGATTTATGGGGACAGGAAAAACAGAGGTGGGAAGGATTCTGGCAAGGGACTTTTCCTTTGAATTTATTGATACCGATGATGTGATAGAAAAAAGACTCGGCATTAAAGTACATGAGATATTCAAAAAGTATGGGGAAAGTTACTTCAGAGATATAGAGAGGGAGGTAGTTAAGGATCTGTCAGAGTTGAAGGGGTTGGTTATAGCTGCTGGTGGAGGGGTGGTAATTAATCCTGAGAATATCAATGACCTGAAAAAGAATGGTATAGTAATATGTCTAACAGCAAGCCCGGAAGTGATTCTCTCCAGGGTAAAGGGAAATGATGCTCGTCCACTATTAACTGTTTCTGACAAACTTACCAAAATAAAGGAACTGTTGAAATCAAGAGAAGTATTTTATGCCAGGGCTGATGTAACCATTGATACTACAGATAGAGAGGTTTTAGAGGTCGTTAAAGAAGTCAAGGGGGTGTTGTAATACTTTAATATGATCAGAAAAGCAAGAGTGGGAGATATCAAAGAGATTCAGGATTTAATAGGGGTTTATGCTAAAAAGGGCGAGATGCTGCCTCGTTCTTTGAGTGAGCTTTATGATAATGTCAGAGACTTTAGTGTTTATGTGGACGAAAAGGCAGCCAATATCATTGGCACATGTGCTATGCATATCTGCTGGGAAGACCTGGCAGAAATCAGGTCTCTTATAGTACGTGAAGACTTCTGGGGCAAGGGTATTGGTACTAAACTTGTAGAGACCTGTCTATCTGAATGTAAAGTTTTAGGCATATATAAAGTCTTTGCTTTGACATATCAGACCGAGTTCTTCAGAAAACTCGGGTTTGAAACAGCAGACAAGTCTGTTCTCCCCCACAAGATATGGGCGGATTGTTTAAAATGCATTAAGTTCCCTGATTGTGATGAAACTGCTATGGTTTTAAATCTTTAAGAAGAACCTCTGCCTCTCCGATAGAATAGTCATGGCAGGTTTAAGCTAACGTGTATGGAATCTAAAGTAGCGGATACAGGATTTTATAATGCGGGCTGGAAAGACAAAAAATATATGCTGAAGCGAAAAGGGATAATTTTGCAAAGTTCTCGGATAATAGTTCGATCTCCACGGAGACGAGGCAACAATGACATCAGAAGAAAAAAAACGGGTTCAAAAATGGAACAGTGATCTATGCGGTGATATTCAGATAAGCCTCCTTATAACGGAGGACAAAAGGAGCGGAGAATTCGATGAATTCTGCGAAAATTTGAAGCGCCTTGCCCCAAAGATTCATATTGTCAGAGAAAAGGGGCAGCCACAAGAGATCCCGGCTATACGAATAGGCAGTATCCTTACTTACCATGCTATCCCTCTTGGTATGGAACTTGAGCCTTTTCTCGAAATCCTCTCTTTTTATAACAAGGGGTTCCCTCCTGTCCCAGGCTCTATACAGGGTCATCTTGAAAAGCTCCAGATTCCAACCACACTGAACCTCTATATCTCTCAACAGTGTCCTGTTTGTCCCGAGACAGTCCGGCAGATTATACCCCTTGCCTTGGTAAACGAATTTATTCAACTTACTATTACAGACTGCACCCTTTTCCCTGAAATAGCTCAATCAAATAGGATTCAATCTGTGCCAACTGTTGTACTCGACGAACATTTTCGATGGACAGGCCCATTACAACTGGAAGAACTCGTCAAGGTTATTATCAAACGTGATCTTGCTACCCTGGGTACCTCATATCTCGAAAAGATGTTAGAGGAGGGAGATGCCCTTCATATTGCAGCAATGATAGCTGACAGGCAACAGATTCCCCCGGTATTTATCGACCTCCTGACGCATGAGAAGTGGGGAATCCGTTTGGGTGCCATGACAGCAATGGAAGAAATAGCGGAGAATAATCAAGAACTGGCTGCTCAGGTAGTCGATCCGCTCTGGGAACGTTTCGATGATGCAGAAGATACAATCAAGGGCGACATACTCTATATTCTGGGAAAATCAGGCGATCACAGGATAGCACCCCGACTTAAGATGATTTTAAGCGGTCAGTACGATCCTCAAATAAAAGAAGCTGCAAAGGAAGCTCTTGAAACGATAGCATCAGAAAAAGGGAGTACCGGGTTATAAACCCAATCAGGTAATGTAAGATGTTGAAAAAAGTCATAGAAAAAGGAGAAGCTTTTCACTGGGCGTGGATCATCCTGGCAACCTGTTTTGTCAATCTTTTTATTAACTATTCTGTCCGCCTCGGATACGGAGTTGTTCTTCCAGAGATGATTCGCACCCTTGGCTTCGATCGAACTGCCGGCGGATCTATCTATAATTCCTACCTCTTCTCCTATATTGCCCTGACCCCCCTTACCGGTTATCTGACTGACAGACTTGGAGCACGTCGTGTAATTACAGTCTGCTGTCTCATCCTCAGCCTTGGCGTCCTCCTGATGGGAACAGTAAAAACCCTCGGGGCGGCCTGCTTCTTTTACGCCATAGCCGGTCTTGGTGCCACGGGGATGTGGACACCGGTAATTACCGTAGTCCAACGATGGTTCTCTCCAAACCGTAGAGGGTTGGCTCTTGGTATACTTTCCACAGGGTACGGGCTTGGGTTCGCAACCATGGGGGCAGCCTTTCCATGGATAGTGCTCCACTTCAACTGGCGCTATGGCTGGTATTTTTTAGGAGCCGGCGCGCTGGTGATGGTAATTGTCAACGGTCTGTTACTTAGAAGTGACCCCGAGAGTACGGGATATCTACCATGGGGACAGAGAGATGCCCCCCTAACAAATAACATGGACGTGAAGACCCAATCAAAAGACAGCTTTCTCCCCATCATTTTGAAGAACAGCAGGTTCTGGCTTATAGGGTTCTCTTATTTTTCCATATCTTATGGCCTCTACGGCATTACTACCTTTATGGTGGACTATGCCAAATATCAGATTGGACTGTCCCTGGAAAGGGCAAGCTTTCTGGCAACAGTGCACGGTATTTGTCAGGTGGCAGGAGTTTTAACGATCTTACCCTTGTCCGACTATATCGGCAGAAAAAGAACTATCATTATCTCCAACTCCTTTATTGCTGTCTTCATGGCGGGAATTCTCTTCACCGGAGATTCATGGGTAATGCTGTATGCCCTTGTGGGGGGGGTAGCAATTTTTTACGGGGCAACATTTCCCATCTATGGGGCTTGTGCAGGAGACTATTTCCCAAGGGAAATGATGGGTACTGTCATAGGGGCATGGACGCCCTTTTATGGTCTGGGGGCTATCCTGGTTCACTGGGTTACCGGTATACTTCGGGACAGAACAGGCACCTATGATTATGCCTTTATGATCAGTGCCACTATGGCTGCTGTTGGACTCCTGTTAATTTTACTGGTTAGGAAAACGACAGAGGGGGGAGAGGGGAGTTAACCTAACCTTTGACGATCTCCGCAGATAATTAAAATCTATGCGAACCTGAGGGCAGGTAATACAAGGAGGGAGAAAAATGAGAAGGCAAAAATGGTTTGGTCTGATGTCTTTACTATTTTTTGCCATTGCAGCAGGTTTTAACCCCGCAATCGCCGCTGAAAAGTCTGAGATTTTTGTGCAGTTGGGGCACACAGGATCAGGCGATATCCACACTGCGTTTTTTTCGCCTGACGGAAAATACTTCCTGTCAAAGCAGGGAGGGGAGTACTGCTTCAGACTCTGGGACGTTGCCAAGGAAAAGGAGATACGGGCTTTTTTCAGCGAGGCAGATAAGGTCATAAGTGCTGCTTTTTCACCTGACAGCCGTTCATTGCTGACAGGCGGCTCGGACAACACCGTTAAGGTGTGGGATATTGCAACGGCAAAGGAAATAAAATCCTTCTCCGGTCATTCTGCCCCTGTAGCATCGGTCGTCTTTTCTCCTGATGAAAGGCATGTACTTTCCGGAAGTGAGGATACTACCCTTAAGCTCTGGAATGCTGCGACTGGAGAAGAAGTGCGGACGTTCAAAGGCCATATCGGTACTGTCAACTCAGTTGGTTTTTCCCCAAACGGCCGTCAGGTCGTTTCCGGGAGTAGCGACGGAACGGTACGGCTGTGGGATGTAGCAACGGGAAAGGAGGTAAAAAGCTTTACAGGGAAGGAAAAAGTAGCTTCAGCAGCGCTTCTTCAAAATGGCAAATACATTTTGACCATGCGTTATGGGGAGAAGAACTATTTAAGCCTCTATGAGGTAAATACCGAGGGGGAACTATGGCAGAAGCAGATGGGGGATTATCTGCATATTGCCATATCACCGGACGGAAGCCATATCCTGTCGGGTGGCTATAAAATGCCTCTCCAGCTCTTTGAGACAGCCTCCGGGAAAGAAGTGAGGAACTTTTCCTATGATGAAAAGGGAACTCCTCTTGCGTTTTCACCCGACGGCAAAAACGTATTGAGCGCGATAAGGAGGGAACTTCTGCTATGGAATGCTTTTACTGGAAACACTTTGAGGACGTTTTCCGGCCTGGTAAAAGGCGTTACCGCCATTGCCGTATCTCCTGACGGCAGAGCGATCATCTCAGGGGAACACGACGGTACCGTCCGATTCTGGAACATGTCGGCAGGAAAGGAGACAAGGACTTCCAAAGCGCATGAGGGGTGGATCAATTCGCTGTCCTTTTCTCCTGACAGTAGGTTCGCCGTTTCGGGGAGCCACGATAAGAATTTCAAACTCTGGGATGCGATAACTGGAACAGAGCTAAGGACTTTTATCGGACATTCAGGTGAGGTTACTTCAGTCGTTTTTTCGCCTAACGGCAGATATCTCCTCTCGGGAGGCGGCTTTGATAAAACAGCAAGGCTCTGGGATGTTCAGACAGGGAGCCAGATACGGACATTTGTCGGGACGAGGGCTGTCTTTTCAGTCGCATTCTCCCGGGATGGAAAGTATGCCGTCTCGGCGGGTACAGGAGATTACTCTCGCCCCTACCCAATGAGGGAGAACTATGCCCTCAAAGTGTGGGATATTTACAGCGGCAGAGAATTGAACACATTTGACATACATACGACAAAAGACTTCGAAACTATGAGTATTAAATCGGCATTGTATTCTCCGGACGGGAGGAAGATTGTATTAGGTATCAGCAGTGTATTCAATCCCTTTGACCCTGATGCTTCCGTCAAACTCTGGGAAATATCATCAGGCGAAGTGGTCAGGGAGTTTAGACATCCTGGCCTTTCCTCTATTGCTTTATCACCGGATGGCAGGCTCGTGCTGTCGGGCAGCACAGATAATACCTTTAAGCTATGGGACATCTCTACGGGAAACGAGATAAGAACTTACAGGGGTCACGCTACATGGGTCTCCTCGGTTGCCTTTTCCCCGGATGGTCGCTACGCATACTCGGGAAGCTGGGATGGCACTGTGAGGATGTGGAATGTGGCAACCGGCAGTGAAATTGCCATGCTGGCAAGTTTCAGGAATGGCGAGTGGCTCATTATCACCCCCGAAGGCTATTACAACTCCTCTGCCAATGGCGACAAACATTTGAATGTCCGCATCGGCAATAACGTCTATGGCATAGACCAGTATCGTTCAGCATTCTATAAGCCTCAGATAGTTGAGACAGCATTAAGGCTTGGTGATACACAAAAAGCGATTGCAGAAACTCTCGGGGTTGATAAACAAAAGTCCGCTGTTACAGTTGCTTCAATCCAGAACATAGAGCCGCCGTTCATCGTTATCAAATCACCTGAAGACGGGAAAAAGATGAATTCAACTGATGCTGAAGTCTCCCTTTATATTGAAGACAGAAATCAGACAATAAAAAGGGTAAAGGTCTTTGTAAACGGGAGGCAGGTTACAGGCAGTGAGATTGCTTCGCCCCGACCTGTCGGGGCTCGCAATGACATCAGGGGGATTGAAATCACTCCCAAAGGTATAGAAGTACCTGAAGGCAAGAAAACCCTTGATTTAAAAATCCCTGTCAGTCTGGACATTGGAGAGAATCTGATAGAGGTAACAGCATTCAATGGCTTTTCCGAAGGAAGGAAATCTGTCCGCATATATCTTGAAGTGGCAGGACAGGCGTCCCGCCTGTCAGAAGCAATCCTTCCCAACCTCTGGATACTCTCCATAGGAATAAACAAATATCAGGACAAGAACCTAACCCCGCTCTCTTATGCAGTTGCTGATGCAGAAGGGATTGTTGAGGCATTCAAAAGCCAGAAGGGAAGATTATTCCGTGAAATAAACAGCCTTATCATCAGTGACAGCAGCTCAATAAAGCCGACTTACGACAGCATCCTTGATAACCTGAACTATTTAAGCAAGGCATCTGCAAATGATATTGTCCTTTTGTTTATAGCGGGACATGGGATAAATGATGATAGGGGAGATTTCTATTTTTTGCCTGCTGATGCAGTTATAATGAATGACGGTACGATAAAGAAATCAAAGGCTATACCATGGAGGGAGTTGAAGGCTATACTGGATTTGCCGTCTAAAAAACTCATATTTGCAGACACCTGCCACTCAGAAGGTGTGGCTGGAAAGAAGACAAGGGGTGTTGATAATGATCGTTTTGTAAAGGAGCTTCAGGAGGCAAATGCAGTGATATTCACATCAAGCCGTGGCAGAGAACTTTCTCAGGAATCAGACAAATGGAAACATGGGGCATTTACTTATGCTATAATTGAGGGGATAAGCGGGAAAGCTGACTTAATCAAGGATAACAAGGTTTCAATGAAGGAGCTTGATACTTATGTCTCGGAGACAGTGCCGAAGATAACCAACGGGGCACAGCATCCGATTACAAATACACCTGATGGTTATGTAAATTTCCCAGTGGCAGTAGTGAGCCATCCCTGACAGTCTCACTCAGGAATTTATGCTAAAGCAAAAAGGGATACTTTTTCAAAGGATATGTGTTTTCGTTTTAGAGAACCACTCGTCAGCCCTTTCAAGACCTTCGGGGTTTCCGATGTCTGCAAAAAGTTGACTGTTATCTATATATGCACAAATCAAAAACCCTTCTTCTATTAATCTCAGATAAAGGCTGACAATAGAGAACTTTCCTACCTCTTTGATCTCGTTAAATATCTCAGGGGAAATTACATGAATACCATTAAAAGCCAGGTGCCTAACTGGCCCTTTGTGTTGCCTTCTGACATCAATAAGACCCTTTTGGGAATAGTAAAGCCCACAAACAATATTCATCGAATCGACAACAAAATAATTCGTCGAGAGCCGCTCCTGGAGCACTAAGGTAACCAAGCTCTTTGATGCTAAGTGATAGCGATAAACTGACTTTAGGTCGGTTTCACTTATGATGTCTACATTATGAATGAAGAAAGGTTCTCTTCCCCAAAAACCTTCAGTATTCTTTAAGCCTCCCCCGGTATCCAGCAGCTCAGGTTCGTATACTGTTGTAAAGCTACAGTCTAAGTGCGTATTTTTTAAATGAGCCTCCACTTGCTCGCTTAGATAATGCGTATTGACAATTATCTCCTTTACCCCTGCTTCAACCAACTTCTTCGATACTAAGTCAATAACTGCCTCCCCCCCTAGTTTCACCAGTGCTTTCGGCACTTCCTTTGTTAAGGGTAATAACCTTGTTCCCAGACCAGCGGCTAAGATAAATGCCTTTCTACAGGGCTGTGCAAAGGCAGTATCCCATCGGAACTTCTCCATATGGATACATTCTGTGTTAAATCCTGCCAGAGTCAAGTCCCTCTTCATTCTTTCAGCCATATAGACCGACCGATGCTGTCCGCCAGTACAGCCATAAGAGACCATAAGATGCTCCAACCCTCGTGCTGAAAAAGACTCACAATGACTTTTTATAAGCTCTAGGGTCAGGTTGTAAAACTGGTGAACCTCTGGATAGTCCTCAAGATAATCACCAACCGGTTTATCAAGCCCACTATAATTCTGAAATTCTTTTTGCCTGCCTGGGTTGGGTAGCCCCCTGCAATCAAACACATAGCCACCGTGTCCATGGGGATCGTCAGGGGTATGGGAATAATTAAAACCGAAGCTATAAATCGACACACTTAATTTATTGTCCATTGTAATTAAAACCAAATAGTTCAGCGCGAACTAATTAAGCTTATCAACTTCGTTGGAGACAGAAAGGCATCTTCTGTACTTAATCGCTGTGCAAATTTTTGAAGTTGGGGCAAAACCTCTCCTAAGAGGCTTTGCCCATAAAAAATACTCATAAGGTTCTTTGATGCCTCAGGGACTCCTTCTAAAAACCTCCAGTGCCCCTCCTGAACCGCCAAAAACAGATAAACCCCTAATGCCCGTAAAATCCTGAAAAGGACGAAAAAATAATAGTTGGACATAAAGTCATTCCGGGTTACCAGCCTTGCTGAATCCAAAATTTTTCTCATCTCTTTTGAATCTTTCCCAGACGCTATCACTCTTTCCAGTTGATTTAAATAATTGGATAAAATGATTTTTCTTTCTTCATCGGAGATATTTGCTTTAGAGGCATAGAGTAGGGTTGCAACATCATATTGGAGTGGTCCCTGACGACCTGCCTGAAAGTCAACGTACCCGAGGCTCCTATCAGGGCGAACAATTATATTTCTGCATTGAAAATCCCGATAAAGGAAAAACATGGGCTGATGCCCCGCTAAAATATCTGTTAATCTGTTTAGTTCGTTTTCTATCCCAGCTATTTTTAAATAATCATTTGCCAGGACAAAAAAATTGGTCATAAAATATTGGAGGTCATCTTCTATATTCTTTCGGTCAAACACCGGGCTCTGGTGACAATTATGTTCATAATCAATACCCACATGTCCCAAAATCTGAAAATGAACCAGGTCTTTTGCACTTTGTATGTAGAGGGAGAGTATCTCTTCTTTAGATATGGAAGGAGATGAAATCCTTTCGGCAAGGGTTTCATCTCCCAGGTCTTCAATTATGTAGATCCCTTTATCAATACTGCTTGCGTACAACCTGGGAACAGGGAGTCCCACGGAGTATAAGTGGTTGCAAAAATATATAAAAGAGCGATTTTCTTTTTCATCCTGCCCATAGACACCAATCAAAGTTCCCTCATCATGGCACAGGCGGAAATACTTCCGCTTTGATGCATCTCCAGGTAAGGAGTCCATCTTCAGCAAATTTATATTACAGGATTTTTTTAGAAGGATATCGAATTGTTTTTTTAGTTTTGAATGAGATGTGGAATCAAGCATTTGAGGGTTAAGGTAATATCTAAATCATTCCTTTCCCGGCATCTTAAGCACTATATATAGTGCACTATCGGCTCTCCTGATAAGTAGAAGAAGGTTATCTCCTTTTACCCTGTTCAGGATAGCCATATAATTTCTCAAATCTTTAACGGGGTTACGGTTTATCTCTTTTATCAGGTCTCCTTGTTTTATTCCAGCCTCATCTGCCGGGCTGCCTGCAACAACATCGGTTACCAAGACCCCCTTTTCGCCTATGTATCCGAACTGTTTTGCAATATCCGGGGTCAGATTTTGCACTACCATCCCCAGCTTTTCTCTTACTTCTCCCTTTGAAGCGACTATTTCCTTCTCTGGAAATTCTCCAATTATAACCTTTAATGTACTTTCCTTCCCGTCTCTGATAATTTTTATTTTTGCTTCCTTCCCCACATTAAGAGTTGCTACAAACCTTGATAACTTATTTATCTCGTCGATCTTTTCACCGTCTACTTCTATTATTATGTCCCCTCGCTTAATCCCTGCTTTATCCGCAGGACTACCTTCCACAACATCAGCTACCAGCGCGCCTTCAGTCTCTCTCAACCCGAATGATTTGGCCAGATCAGGGGTGACCTTCTGTATCACAATACCCAACCATCCTCGAATTACCTTCCCCTTTTCTTTGAGTTGGGGGATAAGCCCCTTTGCCATATTAACCGGGATTGCAAAACCTATCCCCTGCCCACTGGCAATAATGGCGGTATTGATGCCAATCACCTCTCCTTTCAGGTTAATCAAGGGACCTCCGCTGTTCCCCGGATTTATAGAAGCATCGGTCTGTATAAAATTATCATAGGGACCAGCTCCGATAATTCTTCCTTTAGCGCTTACAATTCCTGCTGTAACTGTATGATCGAGCCCGAAAGGATTACCAATGGCAACTACCCATTCTCCTACCTCCAACTTATCTGAGTCACCCAGCTTAACTACAGGCAGGTTTTTCCAGGATTTTATCTTTATTAATGCAATATCGGTTTTGGGGTCTTTTCCTATTATTTCTGCTTTAAACTCCTTCTCATTTGAGAGTTTGACCTTTATCTCATCGGCACCTTGGATCACATGGTAATTGGTCAAAATATAACCATCCTCGTCAATAATAAATCCTGACCCCAAACTGGTCTGTTTGAAATCTTTGGGTACCATGTCCTCAAAAAATTTATCGAAAAAGTCTCTAAAAGGGCTTCTTTCACCAAAAGGACTCTGAAAAGGTGTAAATCCCTGCCTCCCTCTATGAATAACCTTTGTAGTACTGATATTGACAACTGCTGGTTTTAACTCTTTTGCCAGTTCAACAAAAGATGGCAGCTGGGTGGGTACTGTTGATGATTTGTTTTCACCATCCCTATCCTTTTCTACTCCAAAAGTAGAAATAGCCTTTAAAGAGGGCGTCAACTTCAGTTCTGAAGCCACAATTATACCCACTACAAAGGAAGCTATAATTATCCCTATTAAAGTCTTTAGCCCATATCTGTGTTCCATAATGTCCTCCTTTTACCTCATGAAGCCTGCACAGTCTGTCCTGAAAAATGCCTGCCTGTAGGCAGACAGGAAAAATTTACTTTGGGGCGAATCCGCATGGCGGATTAAAAAACCGTAAATCGCGAATCGTAATCCGTGAAACGGTTTTATTTTATTTTATATTCTATCTACGACTCCCGACTTTCGATTCCTGATTTTTAGGTGTCCAGATCCAATTTTACCATTAATCTTAAAGTAGTTCCTGTGTGTATAGTATCCTTAATCCCCATTTTATTCCAATATCGAATCTCTGAAGTTTTCAGATCGTACCTCTGAGCAATATTCCATAGGGTATCCCCTTTTCTTACAGTATACATTATCTCCTTTCTTTCAGATTCCAGGTATCCTTTTTTTGCAACCTTACTAAGAATGAAACCTCTTTTTTTATCTGTGTCTCTCTTCGCAATTTTAGAACTTCTAACAGGGATAATCAGAGTCCTTCCAGCTTTTATACTCCTTGAATTTTTTATCTTATTTAACCGCATGATCGGCTCTGTACTGGTATCGTACAGGCTGGCAATCCTTGAAAGAGTTTCTCCCCTTTTGACAGTGTGTCTTGTGAAGGTAGATCTCTCGCTAGGCTCTGTCTTGTCAAAATTTTTCGCAAATACCTCTTTTCTTCCTATGGGAACCCTAAGTTCATAATCAGGATAGTTTGGAGGTGTACATCCTTTTTTCAGTTCAGGATTTAACATCTTTATAGTATCGTAATCCGTTTTACACGCCCTAGCAATGACCTTCAGGTTGGTAGTAGCAGGAACATGGACTTTGTTATATGTAAATGGGAGCTTGTAATCTATGTCATCGAAACCGTATTTTTCAGGATCCTTAGCTATAATCACACTGGCTATCAGTTGAGGCACAAAGTCCTTTGTCTCTCTCGCGAGATAGGGATGCCTTGCTATCTCCCAGAAATCTCTGGTGTTATATATATCAATCGCCTGTACAATCTTATTTTCCCCTGCATTATAAGCAGCCGCAGCCAGATACCAGCAACCAAACATATCATAAAGATTTTTCAAGTATTTTGCTGCAGCTATAGTGGATTTTTCAGGGTCCCTCCTCTCATCGAGCCACCTATTAATCTTCAGTCCGTATCTTTGCCCTGTTCCTTTAATGAACTGCCAGGGTCCGCTGGCATGGGCACGAGAATATGCCTTAGGATTAAAACCACTTTCTATCATTGCCAGATAGACAATATCTTCGGGCAAACCATTTTTCCTGAATATCTCTTTCATCATTGGAAGATACCTTTGTGCCATGGACAACCATTTCAAAAAGACCTTCCTATTGCTTGTTTGAAAATAATGGATGAAATTCTCAACACTTTCATTAACTACAATGGGGATATCATACTTCTTTTCCTTTTCAGAAATCACATTCTGGTTTTCGTAGTCAGATTCCTCGCTTTCCGCAATGGGTCCTTCATTTGCCTGCTCTTTTAATAAATCAGGTGGAACAGTAGATTCCTGAATATCCCCATCATCTTTAAGCATAAAATCGTGATCATCAGAATAAACGCCCCCATTATTAGACAGTGTTTTTGTTGTATCCGATTTAACCCATCCTGTGGAAAAAAGAGAGACAAATAAGACTAAAATAATAACGTTTGTAACTGTAATGGGTCTCAATATTGATTTACCTATATCATCAGCATTACACATATAAAATAAACTCCTTTCTTTAAATGATGCCCTTGAAATTTTTTCACATAAATAGTACGGAGTGTATTGAAAGCCATCTGCCGACACATGATGTCCCAAATGTTCTTTAGTATCGCTGTGAAAATGGCTCTGTAAGCACTATCAATCGGCAGTTTATGCAAAGGCATCATTTCACTGTTTAACTTTGAAGTTGATAGACTAAACAAAATTTATAAAAAAGTCAAGGAAAAGCAGAGCATGTGAAAAAGCAGAACATGATAAATTCTTTATAACTATAGTTCATGGTTTATTTACGATGACTCAGGTAGTAACTTTTGTTGTTGACTACTATCTTCTTTCTTTGATAACATTGTATTTCATTTCCTTCAGGGTTAATTGACTATTTTTGCATAATACTATTCTAGTCTTCCATTATTCCAAAACTCTAACTGGGCGCAGCCCTTTAAGCTCTTAATCAATAGGAAAAAATATGAAGCATATTGTACTCGGAACGGCTGGCCACATTGACCACGGCAAGACATCACTGATAAAGCTTCTTACAGGAGTTGACACGGATCGGCTAAAAGAAGAGAAGCTTAGAGGAATAACTATCGAGCTGGGGTTTGCACCACTGACACTACCCAGTGGAGAAAGGATTGGGATAGTAGATGTTCCTGGTCACGAGAGGTTTATAAAGAACATGGTAGCGGGTGTTGGTGGGATTGATATAGTCCTCTTTACTATTGCTGCCGATGAAGGAATTATGCCTCAAACAAGGGAACATTTTGAAATCTGCAGCCTTTTAAGGATAAAAAATGGCATTATAGCTATAACGAAGACTGACTTGGTAGATGAAGAATGGCTGGAGATGGTTAAAGGAGATATTGAAGAATTTGTAAAGGGAACCTTTTTAGAGGGTTCTCCAATAATCCCGGTCTCATCTGTCACTGGCGAAGGGATCCCCCTGCTTTTAGCTGAACTGGATAGCCTGGCCGAAAAAGTCGAAGAAAAATCATCTGAAGGTCTGTTGAGAGTGCCGATAGACCGCGTGTTCACTATGAAGGGATTTGGTACCGTGATTACCGGTACCCTTTATTCTGGAAGCGTGTCAGTTGGACAAACAGTAGAGATTCTTCCCTCAGGAATAGAGACGAAGGTCAGGGGTCTTCAGGTCCACAATAAGGGGGTGGAAAATGTCACGGCAGGACTCAGAACAGCGTTGAATCTCCATGGGATTGACAAATTTTCTATTAAGAGAGGGGAGGTTATAACTAATCCTGGCACAATAGCCCCAACCTCTCTGATAGATGTTTATTTAGAGCACCTGCCTAGCTCTCCCAAACCAATTAAAAACAGGACAAAAGTAAAATTCCATACAGGGACAAGTGAGATTGTTGCTGTTATAATATTTTTTGACAGGGATAAGCTTCCTCCCGGTGAGGGTGCTTTTGCCCGATTAAAAATGGAAACCCCTGCTATAACTATGCATAAGGACAGGTTTATTATAAGAAGCAACTCCCCGGTTTACACCATAGGGGGAGGTGAGGTTTTAGATTCCTATCCAACAAAAAGAAAGAAATTTTTCAAGGAGATATTAACCGACCTGGAAGTCTTTCAGAGTGGCGATAAAAAGGATATAATAAAAACCCATGTTTACAACTCCGGGTTCAAGGGGTTGGGTGTACGAGAGTTACAGATGAGGGTCGATATAAGTCCTTCTGTTTTATCAACCCTGTTGGAGGGTTTAATGACTAACAGGGAACTGATTCAGTTTGACAAGGACACCATAAGGGTAGTCCATCAAGGTATCTATGACAATCTGAAAGAGAAAATGATAGAACAGATAAAAGGGTATCATATGGCTTATCCTATGAAGGAGGGGATATCAAAAGAGGAACTGAAGACCAAATTGCATAAAGACGTAAATGCAAAACTGTTTAATAAGGCTATAGTCGAACTCACTAAAATCGATAAGATACAGGGAGTAAAGGATAAGTTTCGACTCACCGATTATTCGGTATCATTGAAAGAATCCCAAAAGGAAATTCAAGAAAAAATTGTTGATATTTACTCTAAAGAAAAACTCTCACCTCCTACATACAAGGAACTGGTGGATAGGTTAGCCGCCGATGCATCAGAGGTGAAGGCTGTATTGGATATGCTGGTTGAAAAAGAAACACTGGTAAAGATAAAAGAGGAATTTTACTTCCACAGTGATGCCCTTGCCAGATTAAAAGAGGATTTAGTGGCCTTTCTCAGAGAAAATAAAGAGCTTACCATATCTCAATTCAAGGATATTACAAAATCGTCACGAAAATACTCTACACCTTTAATTGAGTATTTTGACAAGATAAGGGTTACCATCAGGGTAGGAGACAAGAGGATTTTGAGGGAAAGCAGTATGTGATGTTTCAGAAAATCATCCTGCACTTTAGAAAAGTGCTAGGATTTATATTTTCCGATCAGGGTCCTTTTTTTTCTTGATAGGGGGAGACTTTATAAGTGTTGGGCGTTTCATTTTCATTGAATTGCTAAACGAATGAAAAGCCCCGTCAGATATACAAAAGATTCAGCCTCACGTGGTGATATGGCGGGTTTACTCATACCTTCTTCTTGGGCATGCCTAAATTCGTTCGCATAAGTTATATACTCAAGCAGAATCTTCTTATATTCGTTTGACGCGTTAACTTTGGAGATAAATAACTCCCGATTAGCTGATAGATCTTTGTTTGAACGCTCAGTAATTATTTTTGATAAAGCCTCAAGAGCCTCATACATATCCGTAATTACATCTGAGAGAAGTTCTGGTCGTTTTTCAGAATGGAGAAGATGGTCAAGCCCTTTCTCAAATGGTTTAATTACAGATGAGTATTTTTTTTCTCGAAGCCAATGCAAACTGTCATCAACCAATTTCTCATCAAGCAATTCTGCCCCCGATTTAATGAACCTACCGTTGGTCCATTGCACCCCCAAATCGACTTCAGATTCGCTTAGTATCAACTTGATAAGCTGATCTACAGTACTTCGATAGCCACCTGAAGTTTGGTAGAATGTTTCCAGTGCCTGTAGATTTCGATAAAAATCATCACCAATTTGTTCGGCAAGATTTTTGTAATCTGGAAACTTATCACCAAGAGCAGACACGATCTCCCGGTGGATGCGATAGCGTTCACTATCTGAAATACCGAGAAAGAAATTATAAAAGACTTTATTGTAGACTCTGTTCACAAACCGCCTTTTTGCTTCATCTAAGCCAATTTCTATATCAAATCGCTGATTTAATTTCAAAATGCACCCTTAGACATTTTTTATTATGCCTAACCATTTATTTACATGATTAATTGCCCTGATAACTTGAAAAATTTAGTATTATCAGGTAAAATGGTTGTGTATGATCTTTTGAAAAAATACCTTATGGGAGAAAGAAATGTCAAGCAAAAATCGTTCTTAAAGCAAAAGCTTTGACAATACCAACCTGAAATAAGAGGTTTGATATGAGAAGGGGTCTTGTTTGCATATTGGTACTTTTAGCTTTATCTTTGGGATTTTTGGGCACTGCCTTGAGTCAGTCAAATGAGGAGGCAATTCGGCTCTATGACCAGGGGGTGAAGGCATATAAATATGGGAGGTATCAGGAGGCACTTAAGTATTTCAATAGGTCACTTGAGATATGCAGGGAACTAAACATCCCACAGGGTATAGCCGTGAACCTAAATAACATCGGTACGGTTTACGACTCCCTTGGTCAGCATGAAAAGGCACTCTCTTACTATGAGGGGGCTTTGAAGATATATAGGGAACTAGACATGCCAAAGGATATAGCCACGTGCCTGAATAACATCGGTGAGGTTTATAGATCCCTTGGTCAGTATGAGAAGGCGCTCTCTTACCATGAGGAGGCTTTGAAGATAAAGAAGGAACTAAACATCCCAAAGGATATAGCCACGTGCCTGAATAACATCGGTGAGGTTTACAGATTCCTTGGTAAGTATGAAAAGGCGCTCTCTTACCATGAGGAGGCTTTGAGGATAAGGAGGGAAGTAAAAATCCCAGAGTACATAGCCAGGAGCCTGAATAACATCGGTGAGGTTTACAGATTCCTTGGTAAGTATGAAAAGGCACTCTCTTACCATGAGGAGGCTTTTAAGATAAGAAGGGAGCTAAACATCCCACAGGATATAGCCATGAGCCTGAATAACATCGGTGAGGTTTATAGATCCCTTGGTCAGTATGAGAAGGCGCTCTCTTACTATGAGGGGGCTTTGAATATCTATAGGAAACTAAAAATCCCACGGGATATAGCCATGAGACTAAATAACATCGGTACGGTTTATCTTACCCAGAAGAGATATAAGGAGGCAGAGATAAAGTTTCTTGAGGCAGAAAAGGAGGAAGGAAAGACAGGCATTAAGTGGACAGGGAATCCTTTCTTAGTGGAGCTCTATATTGCCACAGGGAGACATAAGCCTGCATTAGAGCTCCTTAAGGAGATGACACCCGGATGGAATACCGATGACTCCTACCGAATCCAATTTCACACTCAACATGGGCTGGCATTAAAGGGCAGCGGGTTACTTAAACCTGCATCTAAAGAATTCTTTAAGGCAGTCTCCATTTCTGAGGAGATGAGGCAAAGGGTAAAGGAGAGAGGAGGGTTTTTTGGTGCAGGTTATTATGGTGGTCGTATCCGTGCATACAGGGGACTCGTCTCAACCCTTTCAGAGAGGGCAATAATGGGAGAGAAGGTAGATAAGGAATTTAGCCCTTATGGCAAGGATATATCGTCCAATGCCTTTTATTTCTCAGAGGCAATAAAGGCAAGGACACTCATTGAGGCGATGGCAGAGTCTGCAAGAAAGAGCCAGAGGGTTGAGATACCAGAGGAACTCAGGGAAAAGGAGCAATCTATCTTAAACCAGCTTTCTGCAATAGATTCACAGTGGGATGATGCATATAAAAGAGGAGAAGATGTTTTAAGAAGATTAAAAGAGAGAAAGGATGGGCTTAATACTGAACTCAATAACCTGATAACTGGATTGAGGCAAAAATATCCCAGATATACTGCCTTAAATTATCCCAAACCCATTCCCCCGGAAGAATTGCCACTTAAAGAAGATGAGGTCTTACTTGAGTATGCTCTTGATGATAATGCTGGTTATGTGTTTGTTGTCCGAAAGGGTGGGGTAAAGAGGCTCATAAAGATACCATTTTCAAAGGAAGCACTGGAGGCAAAGGTTAAGGCTTTTATAGAGCCAATGAATACAAAACAGATTGAAAAATTTTCTGTGAAAGAGGCAAAGGGGCTGTATGACTTGCTGCTTAGAGAAGCACTAAATGGTATTAAAGCGGATGAGAAGATAATCATCGTCCCTGATGGGATACTTGGGTTGCTCCCTTTTGATGCACTTGTGATAAAGGAAGGCAGTGGAGTGAAAGACAATCTCTATGTAGGTGATAGGTATAACATAACCTACTACCAATCAGCCACAGTTCTCGCACTTCAGAGGAATTTGAAGGAGAGAAAAACAGAAAGGTTGCTTTTTGCATTAGGTAATCCCATATATACGAAAGAAGACCCAAGATATATTGCATGGAAAGACAATAAAAAGGCAACTATAGTTGTAAATCTGGATAAATACTCCTTCAGAGGTATTGCAATAAAGGCTAAATGGGGTAAGACAACAGAGGCTGATACTACAGGTAAAGAGGTAGAGTTTCCACCTTTGCCCGAGACAGAGATTGAGGTAAGGGAAATTTCAAAGATGATGAATGTAAACCCTCAGCCCCCCGATGTCCTGCTTTCAGTAAGGGCAAATGAGACGGAGTTAATAAAGACAGGGCTTGAAAGATATAAGTATATCCACTTTGCCACCCATGCCTCTTTGCCGGGGATGATTCAGGGATTAAATGAGCCGTTTATACTGCTTGGACAGGTGGAAAATGAAAGTAAGGATGATGGATTTTTAACATTAAGTGAGGTTCTTGATTTAAGGCTTAATGCTGATATAGTGGTATTATCAGCATGTGTAACAGGGGTTGGTAGAGAGGTAGAGGGGGAGGGTGTCGCAAACTTTGCCCGTGCTTTTCAGCATGCAGGGGTAAAGAGTGTGGTTGTGAGTCTCTGGGAGGTGGCATCAGACCCGGCAGTTGAATATATGAAGAAATTTTATGGTTATTTGAAGGCGGGCAAAGGCAGGGGAGAGGCGATGAGACTTGCAAAAAATGAGATAAAGGCGAAATATCCAAATCCATTTTATTGGGCTGTTTTTATATTGCATGGGGAGGGGTAAGGCTAATGATGCAAGATATAAGACGTGAGGTTTAAATTTATGACTTGTTCAAATTGTTTTGAGGATGAATATTGAACAACGACCTCCACCGGACTGGCGGTAAGCCGCTACAAAAGGGCTTTTTCTACAGGCTCGTTAGCCCAAATAACAAATGATATCAAGACGATGAAACTTCTCTTGACAAGGTATTATTTCTGGAGTATATTTGTAATATGAAAATCAAGACATCTATAACCTTATCTGAGGACTTGCTGAAAGCAATTAATGAATACGCAAGGGAGTATAATAACCGATCCGAGTTTATTGAGGAGGCTATCCGGGTTTTTATCAGGCAATTGATTCATAGGCAGCAGGATGCCAGAGACCTCGAAATTATCAATCAGCGTGCGGATTATCTAAACCAAGAAGCAATGGATGTCCTTACCTATCAGGTGGATCTGTGAAACGTGGTGAATTGTATCGTGTTGCTAACCCTCCGGCCAAGGATCCAAAAAAATCCAGAGTTTTTGTTATTATAAGCCGCCAAGTCCTCATCGATTCCCGTTTCTCCACAGTCGTTTGTGCCCCGATTTATTCAACTCATGACGGCCTTTCCACTCAAGTATTGGTTGGGGTAAATGAAGGATTAAAGCACGATAGCAGTATTCATTGTGATGAACTCGTGAGTCTGCCCAAATCAGTTTTGACAAACTTTATTGGATCGCTTTCCCCACAAAAGATCGAGGAGCTTAACAGTGCTCTCAGCATAGCTTTGGATATTCGAAATCTTAAGGGCTAACAACACTACCTTCAGGCAAAAAGAGTCAAGTAACGATCTAATGCCTCCTTAAGAACGTTCTATAAAATCTCCTTCAAGCTGAAGCACCTTCTGCACCAACGTCTACTATTCCCTCCGGATCAATCTTGAATTCAGTGCCAAACCAATTCTGACACCACACCAATTGAAGCCTCTGCAAAAAATTCCTTAATAATCTTATTTCCCCCTATTGACCTTAGAGACATAGTGATTATTTTTAGAAAAAAGGATATAAATAGATAGGATAAGAGATATTTAAACCCCTGAATTACTGTCAGGGGTAAACTAAAAGGAGGTGTATATATATGGACGTTACCAGATGGAGACCTTTTAAGGAGTTAGAGACATTGAGGGGTGATATGGATACATTATGGGATAGGTTCTTTGGTGAGAGAACCCCTGTAATTCGAAAAGAAAGGGAATGGATTCCTCCCATTGACATCTCAGAGACAAAAGAGGCTGTTGTAGTAACTACAGAAGTGCCGGGTATAGACCCTAAAGATGTCAATATATCCTTTGTGCAGGACACGCTGACAATAAAAGGAGAAAAGAAGCAGGAAAAGGAAGAAGAGGGAGAAAACTATTACAGGGTTGAAAGAAGCTATGGTTCTTTTTCAAGATCCTTCAGGATTCCCGTTTCTGTTAACGAGAGTGAGATAAAGGCACAGCATAAGGGCGGTGTGCTTAAGATAACCTTACCAAAGGCTGAAAAAGTAAAACCCAAGGAGATTGAAATTACGGTAGAATAGTTTCAAGCTTATCGGTGTCTAGGGTAGAGAGAGACTACTGGATTTCTTAAGGGGCAGGATATTAAACTGCCCCTTAAGTTTTGAGGTGGACAATATGAAAATAAACATTGAAGAGGTTCCCGCTGAAAATGAAGTCATTAAGAGTAACGGCGATTCGTCTGCCTATGCGTTGCACGCAGACAGGCCTGCTAGTGCGTCACACACAGACAGGAATGTTGAAGTCATGAAACTAAGAATTGCCCTTGAGGAGAAGGAAAGACAGTACCTGTCTCTCCTTGCCGACTTTGATAATCTTAAAAGGAGGACCGACAGGGATTCAAGATTAAGGGTTCAAGAGGAAAAGAGTGAATTGATAAACAAAATTCTCGAGGTCATAGACAACTTTGAGAGGGCTATTGACTCGGCTAAAAATTATAGACATGACTCCTTCTTTGATGGTATATTGTCTATATACAGACAACTCATATCTGTTTTAAGAGAATATAGAGTTGAACGTATAGACTGTTTAGGGAAAGAGTTTGACCCCAACATTCATGAGGCTGTGGGAGTGATAAAAACCAGCGATTTTGACCGGAACACAGTAATAAATGAGGTACAGAAGGGGTATATAATGGATGCTAAACTCCTGCGTCCATCGAAGGTTCATGTAGCAGTATGAGAAGTTGAGGATGAAGAAATATGGCGATAAAATATAAAGATTACTATGAAATTCTGGGCCTTAAGAGAGATGCCTCAGGGAAAGAGATAAAGAATGCGTATAGAAAGCTTGCCAGAAAGTACCATCCAGATGTCAACCCTGACAAGAAGGAAGCAGAAGAAAAGTTCAAAGAGATAAATGAGGCATACGAGGTTCTGGGGGATCCTGAAAAGAAAACAAAATATGATCAGCTGGGACCCAACTGGCAGGCAGGCGCTGATTTCAGACCACCGCCCGGATGGGAAGGTGTCCATTTGAGAATGGGTGATTTCGGAGACTTTGCAAGCATGGGTGGCTTCAGCGATTTCTTCTCTACCCTTTTTGGGCAGGCAGAAGGGGGCAGATTTTCACAAAGAACAGCCAGGAGGAGCAGAAAGGCTCGTGGGGCTAATATTGATGCCGAATTAACGATTTCACTGGAAGACGCATATAATGGGGGAAAGCACAGTATTACTCTTCAGAAAGGTGAAGTATGCCCTAATTGCAGAGGGACTACAATGGTAGGTAATAGAAGTTGCACTACCTGCAATGGTATGGGAATGACAGCTAAACCACGACGACTGGATATCAAAATACCTGCTGGAGTCAAAGACGAATCCAGGATCAGGTTGGCCGGACAGGGAGAGACTGGCATTGGTGGCGGTCCTGCAGGAGACCTGTACCTCCATATCAAATTGAAACCGCATCCTCATTTCACTGTGGCTGACCATGATGTACAGATTGAACTCCCCTTAATGCCATGGGAGGCTATAATGGGCACAGAGGTAGAGGTATTAACTTTAAAGGGGTATGTTAAGATGAAAATACCTCCAGGCACACAGTCAGGGCAGCGCCTCAGGTTGAAGGGTTTGGGTTTGCCCAAGAAGGGTGGAGAGAGTGGAGATCAATACGTAAAGATAAAGATTGTTGTACCAAAAAAAGTCAGCGAAAAGGAAAAGGATCTGTACGGGAAGTTAGCTCAACTATATGATAATAAAATGGGTGATGCAATCTTTGGGAAAGCCAGGAGATAAATGCACTAGTTGTTAGATGAGGAGGTGATTTCAATGGATCCCAATAGACTTACTGAAAAGACAAGGGAGGCAATAAATAACGCTCAAAGCCTGGCGATAAAATACAATAATCAACAGGTGGATGTTGATCACCTTTTTCTAGCCCTACTGGATCAATCCGATGGTTTGGTTCCCCGGGTCTTTGAGAAGATGGGAGCCTCTGCCCAGGATATACGTCAACAACTACTTCATCATATAGAAAATCTTCCCAAAGTTACTGGTTCTGGTGCTGCAGCAGGTCAGATTTATATTACTGCCAGGCTTAACCGGGTACTGGTGGAAGGAGAAGAGGAAGCCAAAAGGCTTAAAGATGAATATGTCAGTGTAGAGCATGTGGTCCTTGGCATACTAAACGATGAAAAAGATACCATAACCATTCTTTTGAAGGGTTACGGAGTTACCAAAGACGGATTTTTGAGGGCTTTAATGGATGTAAGAGGTAAACAGCGGGTAACATCCCAGACCCCTGAGGATACGTATCAGGCATTGGAAAGATATGGCAGGGACCTGACCAGAGAAGCAGAGCGGGGCAAGCTCGATCCTGTAATCGGGAGGGATGAGGAAATAAGGAGGGTAATCCAGGTATTGTCCAGGCGTACAAAGAATAACCCTGTCTTAATCGGAGAACCTGGCGTAGGAAAAACCGCAATAGTGGAAGGATTGGCACAGCGGGTCATAAAGGGGGATGTTCCGGAGGGGTTAAAAGAAAAGAGGGTCATTGCCTTAGACATGGGGGCATTGATTGCAGGTGCAAAGTACCGTGGAGAGTTTGAAGAAAGGCTTAAAGCAGTATTGAAGGAGATTCAGGAGTCAGAAGGAAGATATATACTCTTCATAGACGAACTCCACACGGTTGTGGGGGCTGGTGCCGCTGAAGGGGCAATGGATGCCAGCAATATACTGAAACCCATGCTGGCAAGGGGGGAACTGCACTGTATTGGAGCAACAACGCTAAACGAATATCGAAAACACGTAGAAAAAGATGCCGCATTGGAGAGAAGATTTCAACCGGTATTGGTGGACCAACCCAGTCCGGAGGAGACCATATCGATACTCAGAGGTCTCAAGGAACGATATGAGGTTCACCATGGAGTACGTATCAAGGACTCTGCACTGGTTTCAGCGGCTGTACTGAGTAACAGATATATATCTGACCGGTTCTTACCTGATAAGGCCATAGACCTTATTGATGAGGCTGCTGCCAGGCTTCGGACAGAGATTGACAGCATGCCTTCCGAACTCGATGAAATAATGAGAAAGATTATGCAATTGGAGATTGAAAGGGAGGCATTAAAAAAGGAAACAGATAAGGCGTCTAAAGAGAGATTGGAAAAGTTGAAAAAGGACCTGGGTGACCTTAAAGCTGAAGCTGATTCGATGAAGGCAAGGTGGCAGATGGAAAAAGAAGGTATTCAGAAGGTCAGGGAGTTGAAGGAGGAGATTGAGAAGGTAAAGGTCCAGATTGAACAGGCGGAGAGAGGTTATGATCTCAACAAGGCGGCTGAGTTAAAGTATGGGAAACTTATCGAACTGGAAAAGGGCTTAAAGGCCGAAGAAGAAAAGTATCAACAAAATGGCGATCAAACAAAAAGGTTACTGAAGGAAGAGGTGGATGAAGACGATATAGCCGAGGTGGTAAGCAGGTGGACAGGCATTCCTGTCAACAGATTGTTGGAAGGTGAAATCGAAAAGCTCTTACGCCTGGAGGAGCACCTTCACAAGAGGGTAGTAGGACAGGATGAGGCAGTAACAGCAGTGGCAGATGCAGTAGTCCGTTCCCGTTCCGGGTTAAAAGACCCCCAGAGACCCATAGGCAGTTTCATATTCATGGGACCATCTGGTGTAGGAAAAACAGAGCTGGCAAGGACACTGGCTGATTTTCTCTTTGACGATGAGCAGGCCATGGTGCGCATTGACATGTCTGAATACATGGAAAAACACACAGTGGCACGTCTGATTGGTGCTCCACCAGGGTATGTAGGATATGAAGAAGGAGGGCAACTCACGGAGGCAGTGAGGAGAAAGCCATACTCAGTAGTTCTCTTTGATGAGATAGAAAAGGCTCATCATGACGTCTTTAATGTCTTGCTTCAGATACTGGATGACGGACGTCTGACCGATTCCCATGGACGTACGGTAGATTTTAAGAATACAATAGTGATAATGACATCAAACATCGGCAGCCACTATATTCTGGATTATCGTGAAGTGGACGAATCGAGTTACGAAAGGATGAAGGGTCTTGTCCTGGAGGCTTTAAGACAGCATTTCAGACCCGAGTTTCTGAACAGGGTTGATGAGATAGTTGTGTTCCACGCCCTTACTTCCGAACAGTTGAAGAAGATTGTAGATATACAGCTTGAGTACCTGCAAAAGCGGCTTTCGGAAAGAAGGATGGTTCTGAAGCTAACGGATATCGCCAAAGATTATCTGGCTAAGATAGGGTATGATCCGACTTATGGTGCCCGTCCTTTGAAAAGGAGCATCCAGGCTAACGTGGAAACCCCCATCGCCAAACTCATAATAAAAGGCGATATCAAGGAGGGGAATGAGGTAGTAGGTGATTATGACGGGAACGCTTTGATTTTTACAGCTAATTAAAACCTTGTCTCTACAGGTACAAACAGAGAGCTTTGAAATAGTATCCTTTTTCCAAAGCGTTCAACATACAGTATTAAGGGAGGAAAAGGAATTTGTTTTGTGAAAACCATCCAGACAGAAGGGCTATATCTGTCTGTCAGAAATTGGGAATAGGACTGTGTGAGGAATGCATTACCTGCAAAGATCCCAGTTTATACTGTAAATTCAGAGACCGATGTGTAGCATGGGAATTGATTAAAGAGAAAAAGATTGTCCAGGGGGAAAATTAATGAATTCAGGAGTGGCTCAAGAGATATCATTACTCATTGCACTGGGTGCAGGGGTATTTACATTTTTTTCTCCCTGTGTGTTACCCCTTATCCCCTCTTATATTTCTTTCATAACAGGATGCTCTGTCAATGAGCTCCTGGGTGAAAAGGTACAAAGGACGAGGGGAGAGTACTTTAGGAATATACTTTTGGAAACAATACTTTTTATCATAGGCTTTGGATTGGTTTTTACAGCTCTGGGAGCATCGGCAACTTATCTTGGGACTTTCCTCTTTAACAACAAAAAGACAATTGAGGTAGCCGGGGGTCTGATCGTTATTGCTTTTGGTATACACTTAACCGGAATCTTTAAAATAAAGTACCTGGAATATGAAAAGAGATTCCACCTGAAGTATAAACCCACAAATCTCTTCGGTTCGCTGGTTGTGGGGGTAGCATTTGCTATTGGGTGGACACCCTGTATAGGCCCCATATTAGGAGGAATGTTAACATACGCTGCAATGCAGGATACAGTTTATCAAGGGACATATCTCTTGGGTATGTATTCCCTTGGATTAGGTATCCCTTTTATTATTACAGGCCTGTGTATAAGTGCATTTTTCAGTTTCTTTCAAAAAGTGGTGAAGTATTCAAGAGCCATATCTATAGCAAGTGGTTCATTGCTTATTGTAGCTGGTATCCTTATCATGACCAATAACCTCAATATAATCCAGTCTATCTTTGGAGACTAATAACTGCTGACAGCTAACCGCTTATCAGTAAAGGAGGAAAGAGATATATGCCAATCTATGAATACCGATGTGGTAAATGTAACCATGTATTTGAAGAGTTGCAGAAGATGAATGAAGGTAATGAAGCACTTGTCTGTCCTATATGTAAGGAGCCGCGACCTGAAAAATTATTGTCCTGCTGCAATTCTATAGGGAAGTCAGAGAGTTCATCTTTCGCTTCGACGTCATCATCTCCATCTTGCGGTTCCGGCGGGTTTTCTTGAGGCTCATAACAGAAACCGTTGTATACGGTTTTTAACCTAAAGAATAACCTCCTTTCTTAAATCCTCTACCTTTTTAGCATCATCAGGTATCGTACCCTTAGGTACAAATTCCACCTTATTAACTCTAAGTCGGCATCTACTTTGGAAATCCGTCATAAAAGATTCAGTTATTGCATCTTTGTCTATATCTTCACTATTAAGCTCAAGTTTTGCAGTAATGAGGTCTTTCATATTTTCATGGGTACATATTATATGAAATCTGGATATTCCAGGTATCTTTGAGACTACATCTTCCACTTCGATAGGGTGAACAAACATACCCCTTATCTTGACCCCTTCTCCAACTCGGCCTAGAATCTTCGGGATACGGTAGGAGGTTCTACCACAGGGACATGGTTTATCTGTGACAGAAGATAGGTCGCCACTGCCAATACGAATCCTGGGTAAAATATTATTAAATGTGGTAGTAACTACCAATTCTCCTGTCTCACCACAAGGCACCTGTCTTCCTGTTGCAGGATCAACTATTTCAATAATAAAGTCCTCCTCGATATGCATACCTGACTTCTCATCACATTCACATGCAGGTATTCCCACAGGCAGATACGCATAGACCTCTCGGGTGTCTATGTTATAGTCCTCCTCTAAACTCCGTCTTACAGGAGACGATCCAAGGGCAAGGGCTCGTCTTATATGGAAATCGCGTTTCAGGTCATATCCCAACTCTTCTGCCCTTTTTATAATCGTCATGAAGAAAAGGGGAAACCCAACAAAGATAGTTGCTTTCAAATCATGCATAATCTGAATCTGAAGATCGGTATTTCCAAATCCGGTGGGTATTACTGTAACTCCCATAGAAGTCAAAATATCGTCAACCAGGAGTCCGGCAGGTACAATATGATAGGTTACAGCATTTATAACTATATCCCCTCTTCTTGCCCCAACCTTCCACAGCACCTTTTGTGCATGCTCTATATCTGTATCAGCAAGGGTCTCGTATTGGGGGCCAGGATGAACATATATCCTCTTCAGAGTTTCATAAGGTACGGTCAGGAAGCCGCCAAAGGGGGGATTTTCCCGTTGTATTTTTATATATTCATCCCTTGTTGTTATCGGGATCTTCTCTAGATCCTCTAAACTCTTTATCTGAGAAGGATGGAAGCCAGCTTCATCAAATCTTTTCTTAATTGCAGGTGCTTTTTCATAGGCATGCTTGGTTATCCCCTTTAATTTTTCAATAAGGTCCTTCTCCCTCTCCTCAACTGGCTGCCATTCTCTCTTTTCACTATAATCACCCATTTTTGTTCTCCTTTTAATTATCCACTATATACTTATAAATTCCTTTGAGCGATCATTAAAAAGTTTTTTGCTAAAATCACATCCTGCTTCTTTCTTCCATAAGTGCGGAGGTTATGTCTCCTGCCTCACCTATCATGTATATCCTGCCTTTGCCTATCCTCGATATCTTCCTCATAAGCTCCGGATTGGCTGACTCCTCATTGAT
>JBFLWQ010000020.1 GCA_040757775.1 Thermodesulfobacteriota bacterium | reverse complement strand
CGCCGTTAGAAAAGAGGGATGCTATGGAGATGGCAATGGAAATAAGAGGGCATAAGATGCTGGATGCTTTTCGTGGCAAGCCCTCTATTAATATGGATATTCTATGTGATGCATTGATATCGATTGGCAACATCGGATTAGAATTTGAACAGATTAAGGAGATAGATATAAATCCCTTAATAATAAACGGCGACAAACCAGTTGCTGTAGATGCTCTGGTTGTACTGAATACATAGAGGGTTGTTGTGACAGTTTTTAGATATCAGATAACAGTGGTCAATAAAGGATTTCCCCCTTGGTCACTTGACCACTTTCCGCCTCTGGCGGACTTGAACCCTCAAGCCATTGGTTTTAGCCCTGATTATACCGGGGTAGTTGACATTATTAGATGCGAAAGGACTGATTGGATAATATGAAGAGCAAGATAATGACAATGAGTGAAGCAGTCAAAGAATTTGTTAGAGATGGTGATGTAGTTTACCTGGGAGGTTTTATTCAGCACGATCCATATGCTGCTATACACGAGATTATAAGACAGAGAAAAAAGGGATTAACAGTATCAAGCTGTGCGGGTATGATAGCACTGGATCAGCTTATAGGGGCAGGGTGTTTAGATAGAGTAATCACCACCTATACCTGGAACCCACTGCCTAAGCCGGCTCATGCCTTAAGAAGGTGTATGGAAAAGGGGATTCCCCATGAAATCCAGATGGAAGAGTACTCTATCTTAAGCCTTACCTTGTCTTATTTTGCTGGCGCCCTTGATTTGCCTTTCGTTGCGACAAAGACGCTAATTGGTTCTGATTTGGCAAAAAACTCGAGTTTCCTTGGCGAGAATAAACTGAAAATAATAGATTCTCCATTTAATGGGGAGAAGGTGTGTCTGATACCGCCCCTTAAACACGATATAGGTATAATGCAGGTTCAGAGGGCTGACAGTATTGGCAATGCACAAGCCTGGGGAGTAATGGGGGACAGTAAGTATGGGATAAATTCTTGTTCAAGGGTGATTATATGTGCTGAAGAGATTGTGGACACCGAAGTCATCAAAATGGACCCAGCTCGTACAATAATCCCTGGTTTCAAGGTAAGCGCTGTTGTTGAAGAACCATGGGGAAGTCATCCGTCTTATGTTACTGGCTGCTATGATATAGATTGGAGGTACTTCTCTTTTTACGACAAAGCGACAGAGAGTCTGGATGGCTTCGAAAATTATCTTAAAGAATGGGTTTATGATATTAGAGACAGAAGTGAATATATAAAAAAGATCGGCAAAAAGAATCTTGATGCCCTGAAGCCAAAGCCGTGGAGTAGTAGTTCGATTGATTATGGGTACTGTGCTCAATATCAGGAGGATTATATCTTATGAAATATTCAACAGACTATTCACCCATTGAGATGATGATAATAGCTGGTGCTAGAGAGATAGAAAACGGCCAGATATTGATTGTGGGTACTCAATGGCCTATCATTACAACGCTATTCGCCAAGAAGACCCATGCCCCGGATATCACCATCTGTTACGAAGGTGGAGTTGTCCTGGAATCTATTCCAGATAGGATTCCTCTCTTTACAGGTGATCCATGCATAGCATCCAATTCGGTATTGCTGAACGATTCTCTGGATACTCTTGGGATGGTACTCCATGCCGGGTATCCTGACATAGCCTTCCTTCCCGGAGCAAATGTAGATAGATATGGCAATGTCAATACAACCTGCTTTGGAGATTATTCGAGACCAAAATTTCGCCTTGGTGGTAGTGGTGGTGCATGTGATTTTGGGAGTCTGGCAAAAAGAGTTATAACGATGCTTGAACATGAGAGGCAGAGGTTCCCTGAAAGGGTAGATTTCATAACAACACCAGGGTATCTAAACGGATTGAATTCAAGAGAGGAAGCAGGCTTGAGACCTGGTACAGGCCCCGGTGCGGTTATAACTACACTGGGCATTTTCAGATTTCACAAGGATACCAGGGAGATGTACGTAGATACCTATTACCCGGGGGGGAGTATAGAAGAAGTTAAAAAGGGTTTCCAATGGGATATAAAGGTATCCGAGAATGTAAAAGTTGCTAATCCCCCAACAGAAGAAGAGATAAGGATATTGAGGGATGAGATAGACCCATTTGGGATGTATTTGAAAAATAATAAGGCAAAATTAATCTTAACCCTTTGATGCCATTCATGCCGTAACTACTTTAAATCCTTTAATAATATGATAAAATATTGATATTACATAATAATTTAGCTTGATTAAAGATTGTGCAAACAGGTAGAAACCTGCAATTTTTTAGGCTTCCAGGCTACTATTTCACAGGGTTATAAACAGGTTATCCACAAAAGATGTTGAAAGGTGGAAGGGATGGGGGTGGGGACCTCGGCATTCATTTTCTTCAATTGCTAGTCTGTGTTACTGTCTTTCTCACCATAGCCTTCTCTGTTATCGGCTGCTTTCAGATATTCTTGCTTCTCTTTTGCACTTACAAAAGGTTGTCCTTCTTCTTTATAGCTTAATTCATCTTTTCTGCGAAGCCTACGATGTTTATTTAAGACATTAATAATCTCGACAAAAAAAGGAATGTCTTCTTCATTAACCTCCTTTAATGCCTTTAAGAATACCTGTTTTTTCTCGCTTTTCGCAATCTCCTTTAAATCTTCGGGTAACAGTTTTAATAATGCTGCTGTTCCTTCTTCTAAAAAGAAATAACTCAATGGAACAGATAGTGCATCACTAATCCTCTTCAATACTCCAATTGATGGAAACTGTCTGTTCCTTTCGATCTTTCCGATATAGGTATAATCAACCTCGCCGCTTACCTTTAACGCAAGCTCTCTCTGAGTTAGTCCCCTTTCCTTTCTTATCTTTTTTAATCTCTTACCGATCTCGCTTCTCAATTTAACCTCCTTAAATTGTTAAAAATTCTATCTCAATTTTTGGAGATAGTCAATAGATAATGTTTTTTCCAACTTTTTTGGAGATAGACCAAAAATTTGATAAATAATCTTTTTTATATTGACAAAATAGAATATGTGTCCTATTAATAGATTATTGTAACTATTCAGCCATGACAGCCGAGACGCTGTCCTACTGTGTTGTATAACTACCTACGACGTAGTCCGCCAAAGCGGATCAGCTGTCTAAAATACAAGGCTTTAGATAAAGGCTGAATAGTTACATATTATTTTACATAACAGGAAAAGATATCAGCTTGTACGATTTCTCCTCTAAACCCCTGATCAAGTCAGGGATAAATCTTCAATATCCCTATTAAAATATCAAATGGTGCAATATATGGAAAAGATAGAGATTCTAAAAAAGGTTTGCAGGTTGAAGATATTCAGAAACCTCTCCACCGATGAACTTAAGCTGTATATCCTTCTCTTAATATTTGCCCAGGGGCTAAATAAAGAGGAGCAAGTCGATCTGGAAATTATCAGGAGACTATCCGGAAAGATCTACACTATCGAAGAGTTAAAAGAAATAGGGTTTAGCCTGAAAAAACATAAGTTAGCCAGTTTATCGTTGTCTTATTCGAAAGAGGATAAAGATTGTCACCTGTCATATAAGGGTAGTCAAAATGTTAAGTTAAGCTTCGAACTATACGATTATCCTTATAAATGCGAATAGCTTTGGGGCATAACCGGAATCCTATCCCTTTTTCTTTGCTTCATTCCAGAGATTATCCATTTCTTTCATGGTCACATGTCCTATTTTTTTATGCTTTTTTTTCAACGACACTTCTATATCTTTAAATCTTGTTATAAACTTATCAATAGTCTTCCTTAATGCCTCCTCAGGGTTGATCTCTAAGAACCTACCCAGATTTACTACCGAGAACAGAATATCTCCCAATTCATCTTCCATTCTTTCTTCGTTCTTATCTTTTAAGGTTTCTCTTAACTCCTCTATCTCTTCTTCAATCTTATCAAACACCCCTTCCACGTTATCCCAATCAAAACCAATATGGGCAGCTCTTTTTGTAATCCTGAAAGCTCTCAGAAGGGAAGGCAGGGCGGGAGGGATAGAGTCTAAGATAGAGCAGTCTTCTTCTTTACCTTTTTCCTCTTCCTTTATCCTCCACCATATCTTTTTGACTTCTCCGCTGTCCTTTGCATTTTCGTCATGAAATACATGAGGATGACGACGGACCATCTTTTCTCTCACAGAGTTAATCACATCAAAAATATTGAAACCTCCCTCTTCTTCTGAAATCTCTGCCAGAAAGATGACTTGAAAAAGGATATCCCCCAGCTCTTCCTTTATCTTTTCATCCAGTCCTTTTTCAATCGCCTCCAATACTTCATAGCATTCCTCTACTAGATACCATTTCAATTTGTCTCTGGTCTGCTCTCTATCCCAGGGACATCCTTCCGGCCCCCTCAATCTTTTCATTATTTGGATTAGCTTTTCAAAATCTTTCAAGTTAGCGTCCTGCAAAATTATTCCTCCTAAGGAAAAGGTCGTTTTTTCTTAATAGAACAAGAAGTTTTTGAATCACTTGATAAAATGTGGTATATAAATAGAAAAAAATTTTAATTTTTACAAGAGAAAAAAACAATAGAGTTAGCATTTATTGAACTTCAAACTGAAGCAGGACATAACCCTTCAAGTTAAAGAAAAAGTTTTGCAATCGAAGATTGATAGTGGTAATATTACACCGTTTAGATGATAGGGAATGAGTATTAGCCGAAAGAGTTATAATTCCTGAAGGTGGAGAAAGGATTTTTTGAGAAGCGAAATCGACGAAAATACAGTAAAACTGAGTTTTGATGACAACAATCTGCTCAGAACCCTTTTGGGTGAGCATAACAAAAACCTGAGATACATCGGAAAGACCTTAGGAGTAAGTATTAATGTAAAAGGTAATGAGATAAGTATCAGTGGCGATTGTTTTGATGTAAAGATTGCAGAAAAAGTCCTGGTTGAACTCTATTCATTAGTGGGGTCAGGTTACCCAATATATCCAAATGACGTTGATTATGCAGTAAGGATTGTAAGTAATGATAGTTCGGCAAATCTCAAACATATATTTCTGGATACTGTTTATATATCTTCCAGAAAGAGGCTGATAACCCCAAAGAGTTTATGCCAAAAAGAATACATTGATGCTATAAGAAATTTTGACATAGTATTTGGGATAGGTCCAGCCGGGACAGGCAAGACTTATCTGGCAATGGCTCTGGCAATATCCTTTTTGATGAAGAAGGAAGTTGACCGGATTATCCTTGCCAGACCTGCTGTTGAAGCAGGTGAAAAACTGGGCTTTTTACCAGGGGATCTATACGAAAAGGTAAATCCCTATCTCAGGCCCCTGTACGATGCCCTCCATGACATGATTGACTTTGAAAAAGCTTCCGGCTTGGTACAGAGAGGAATTATCGAAGTCGCTCCTCTAGCCTTTATGAGAGGGCGGACATTAAACGATTCTTTTGTCATCCTGGATGAAGCCCAGAATACAACTTCTGAGCAGATGAAGATGTTTTTAACCAGATTGGGTTACAGTTCAAAGGCTGTTATCACAGGAGATATTACCCAAATTGATCTGTCTGCGGGGAAAACATCTGGATTAATAGAAGCCCAAAAGATCCTTAAAGGGATCGAAGGAATAAACTTTACTTATTTTTCAGAAAAGGATGTAGTAAGGCACCGTTTAGTTCAAGACGTTATCAGGGCATATGAACGCTATGAGAGATCGAGAGATAGTGTATAATATTATGGATCATCTTCAAATTAGTTAATGGATTAGAGGATTCAAGGGGTCAAGGATTCAAGTGAAAATTATACAAAGCACATCGTCATTCCCTGATTCGATATGGGGGCAAGCCAGAGAATGACACAAGGAAACCCTGTAGCAAGCTACAGGGAATTGTCAAGTTAAAGGAAACACAGTGTCAACTACAAACGGAGAGAAAAAAAGGAAAGCAGAATTGCTTAGTTTGTTTTTCAGGGCATCTAGTTTTGAAATGTTTAAGAACCCTTCATTTCAAAGATGGTTCATGGCTATCTTATTGGGTGTATTTGTAACCTTTTTCCTCTATCCAAACGTTGAGTTACCTTCCATACACTACGAGCTGGGTGATATTGCCTCAAAAAACATAAAATCTCCCCAGGACTTCCTTATCGAGGATAAACAATCAACAGACCAGAGGATTAAAGAAGCAGAAAAAGGTGTAATTGTAGTTTATGACTTTAATCCAAATATGCCTTCTGAGATTCGAACAAAACTGGCATCTTCTTTTACCCTTATGAGGGACCTCTATAAAGAGATCGACAATGAGATTAGAAGGAGAGCCGCGGTTAAAACAACAAAGCTCAATTTAGCCCCTTTCAGGGATCAGATTAATACCAAGAGGAATGAATTCCAGAAGATATTAATAGATATTAACGATGAGGAATTTGGGGTATTGGAAAGGTACCGGTTTAACAAGAGCATAGAAAGATATATACGGATACTGACAAGTGCACCGTTAGAGAAGGAGATAGTTAGCAATAAGAAACTTCTGTATAAAGAGAAGGACATCGGAATTATTATAAGGAATATTGAGACAAAAGAGGAGGCAAAGGCGAAGGATATATTATCAATAATTGATTTAAAAGATGCCAAAAAAGCCATCGAGGTAAGTTCAAACAAGATTCTGGATGGTTTAGAGGGTTCATTAAGAAAAACTGTAACAACAATCTCTCAAAGGCTGATAGAGCCTAACTTAACCTTTAACAAGAATGATACAGAACTGAGAAGGAGCATAGTAAGAGAGAGTGTTAAACCGGTTTTTTATCAAGTTAAAAAGGGAGAAATAATAGTACGAGAAGGAGAGAGAATAAAGAATGAACACCTGGTCAAACTGAAGGTATTTCAGAGAGCAAAGAAGTACCACAGTTTAATATTAACATCCCTTGGGATTATTCTTTTAGTGGTTTTGCTATGTTATATCCTGTATAATTTCTCGCTCAAGAATTTTAAAGGGACCTCAATTGATAACAGAGACCTTTTATTATTGACTATAACTATGGGGATGGTCGTTTTATTTGTAAAACTTGCCATCCTGATTTGCGAAGCTGTAAGCAACAGCTTCCCTTTTCTACTTCTTGATTCCTGCCTCTATGTGATTCCCATAGCCTCTGGAGCAATGCTTATAAGTATTTTATTAAATGTCAGAGTTGCTTTGATTTTTTCTATTATGATATCAATCTTATCCGGGATACTATTCGAAAATAGACTGGAATTTTTTATATATTCCCTTTTCGGCAGTGTCGTGGCTGCTCATGGTGTAATCCTGACCAAGTTCAGGGCAGCTCTGATAAAGGCCGGTTCTATAGTTGGTCTGACAAATGTGGTAACCATATTTTCTATTAATATGATCAAGGGTTCCCTGTTTACCTTTGCGACAGTTTTTGACATTGCTTTTGGCTTTCTTGGTGGACTCCTTGTTGGATTTATAGTAATTGGAACTACGCCTTTATTTGAAGCACTATTTGGTTATACGACAGATATTAAATTGCTTGAACTGGCAAATCTTGACAGTCCTAAACTGAGAGATCTGATAGTACGGGCCCCGGGTACTTATCACCATAGTATAATTGTTGGAACATTGGCAGAGGCTGCAGCAGAGGCTATTAATGCAAACCCGCTTCTGGCCAGGGTAAGTGCTTACTACCATGATATTGGAAAGATAAAAAAACCGTTATACTTTATAGAAAACCAGATAGGTAGTGAGAATAAACACGAAAAGTTGGCTCCAAGTATGAGCAGTCTGATTTTGCTGTCCCATGTTAAAGATGGAGTGGAAATGGCCAGGGAGAGCAGGCTTGGACAGCCAATAATAGACATTATACGACAACATCATGGAACCAGCCTTATTAATTTCTTTTATCAAAAGGCAAAAAATAAAGAGAACCCAGAGCTTTATCCGGTAGATGAAAAGGATTACAGGTATCCAGGTCCCAAGCCCCAGACTAAGGAGGCAGGACTTGTATTGCTTGCCGATGCTGTAGAAGCTGCATCCAAGACCCTTCCCGATCCATCGCCATCCCGAATCCAGGGAATGGTTCATAGGATTATCAACAATATATTTGCAGATGAGCAGTTAAACGAATGTGAGCTGACCCTGAAAGATTTGAATGAAATAGCTAAAAGTTTCAATAAGATCCTGACGGGGATATTCCACCACAGGATAGACTATCCGGAGCCGGCTTATAAAGAAACTGAAGGAAAGAAGAAGCTTAATGATATTGATAAAAAATCAACAAAAGAAGATAGAAATAAGCGAATCGAGGATAAGAAAAACAGCGAGAAAGATCTTAAAAGACTTGGGATGTCCTGATTGTGAAATAAGTATCCTTATGGTTGACGATATGTGGATAGAAAAGATAAATAAACATTATCTTAGTAGAAGTGGTCCGACTAATGTTATCTCTTTTCCTATGGCAGAGGGGGACTTCGCTGGAATTAATCCCCATGTTTTAGGTGATGTGGTTATTTCAGTAGAAACTGCGAAACGTCAGGCTGAGGAAAGTGAAATTTCCATGGAAGAGATGCTAGATTTTTTCCTTATCCATGGTATTTTGCATCTTCTTGGCTATGACCATGAAGGGTCAGTTGCTGAGGCACAGGTTATGCGGGCAAAAGAAAAGGAACTCTTTGCTAACACAATAAAACATTAGAAAAGGAACTTAGCATGGAATCGGAACGTAAGATAAAGGTCTTAATTACAAAGGTTGGTCTGGATGGTCATGATAGGGGAGCAAAAGTGGTTTCATCCCTTCTTAAAGAGGCTGGAATGGAGGTTGTTTACTTAGGAATGTTTCAAACCCCTGAGAAGATAGTGAGGGCTGCTATAGAGGAAGATGTTGATGTCATTGGGTTGAGTTGCCTCTCCGGGGAACATATTACCTTTACTCCAAGGATAATGAAATTGCTTAGAGAGAAAAGAATGGATGGTGTTTTATTTATAATTGGAGGGGTTATACCCCTGGAGGATATCCCTGTACTTAAAGAGATGGGGGTAAATGAGGTATTTACAGCCGGGACATTGACTGGCCCAATGATAGAGTACATTAAGGCTAATATAACTCAGACATTAAGACTATAGACTTCAGACGTCAGACTGAAGAGGGGAAATTGGCACTAAAAATATAAAAAAGGAGTAGACATGGCGATGAAAGAAGATTCAAACATGGAATTACTCATAGGCCAGTTGGCAGATTTGATCATTAAGTCTAAGAGGATTGTTGTCTTCACAGGGGCTGGGGTGAGTACTGAATCTGGTATCCCTGATTTCAGAAGCCCTGATGGTATCTGGACGAAATATGACCCGGAAGATTTTACCTATCAAAAATTCGTTAGCAGCAAAGAGGCAAGAAAGAAGATGTACGGGATGCTTGAGGAGAGCGGTCTGATGGCTGATACTAACCCTAATCCTGCCCATTACGCAATTGCCGAATTAGAGAAGATGGGTAAATTGGACTGTGTCATTACACAAAACGTAGATGGATTACATCAAAAAGCCGGCAATTCTGAAGACAAGGTATTCCAGCTTCATGGTAATATGGTGCGTGCGATCTGTCTTGGCTGTAGTAAACGATACCCTCTGGAAGATGTTATAAATAGGGTAAAGCAGGGGGTAGATGACCCGGGGTGTGAAAAATGTGGAGGGATTCTAAAACCCGATGCAGTGTTCTTTGGAGAAACGCTTCCTTACAGGGAATTAAACGAAGCTACAACTCGTTCAACTAAGTGTGATCTTTTCATTGTTATTGGTTCTTCGCTGGTTGTTTATCCAGCGGCATACATGCCTACCTATGCAGTTAATGCTGGTGCAAAACTCGTGATAATCAACCGAGAACCTACTCATATGGATAGGGCTTCCCACATTCGTATTTATGAGGGTGCAGGGAACACCATGTTAAAAGTGATGGAAAGGGTGAGGGGGAGCAACACATGAGTGGAAAAGTTCCCATGACCAGGGAAGGACACGAATCATTAACAAGAGAACTGCGTCGATTAAAGGCTAAAGAAAGGCCCAAGATTATTAACGAAATTGCAATAGCCAGAGAGCATGGTGACCTATCTGAAAATGCAGAGTATGACGCAGCAAAAGAAAAGCAGTCTTTGATTGAAGGTAGAATCCGGGAGATAGAAGACAAACTTTCCCGGGCTGAGGTGATTGATACCAATGAAAATGATACAAACAGGGTTGTATTTGGTACAGTAGTCCACCTTAGAGATGAAAACGACGGGAATGAATTGAATTACCAGATAGTAGGGGCTGATGAGGCTGATCCACGACAGAGGAAAATCTCTGTTCACTCTCCAATAGCCAGGGCACTTATTGGAAAGGAAGTAGGAGCATTGGTTAAGATTAAAGTCCCCGCAGGGATAAAAGAGTATACTATCTTGGGGATTAATTGAACTTGTCTCTCCTTTTTTAACTTGATACTTGCTACAGGGTTTCAATAGTCATTCCTGCGAATCCCGTATCAAGTACGGGGCAAGCGCAGGAATCCAGAAAACTAAAAGAATAGCTTAGACCCTGCCATAATCGTCCTCCGATCTCTCGATGTCGTCCTCGCCGATGTAGTCTCCTGTTTGAACCTCGATAAAAACCAGGTTATCTTCACCGTGGTTTTTGATCCTGTGCCATGATCCTGATGGCACGTCTATGGACATGCCAGTTGTCAATTCAATTTCCTTGCCGTTTTTCGTCAATATGGCGCATCCCTTTAAAACATACCAGTGTTCGGAGCGATGAAAGTGGCGCTGATAACTCAAGCGTTGGCTAGGATAAACAGTTATCCTCTTTATTTTGTGGTCAGGCATGTCGGACAGGATTTGATAAAATCCCCAAGGGCGATATGTATTCAATTACACTCCATCTGATTATGTTCTTTCAACGATTTTAGCATATCTGATATGTGGGTCTTGGCAAGGGCAAGACACTTATACTTGTAACTATAGCATACGTTACATCATGTACAAGAAAAAAATTAATTGCGAGAAATTATCTTGCCTTTTCTGAAGAAATATGCAAAATAATGGCACGAATGATCCAGTAAAAACTCGTAATTCCCGCGAAGAGACTATATCACAATTCTCTTTTTTGTCATTTCGAGCAATCCGAGAAATCTTAATGATTAATAAAATTAGCATGTTAAGATTCCTCACATTCGTTCGGAATTACTGGAGGTGTCTTTTGGGACTTTTACAAAGTTGATGGTCTCGTAAAAAGTGCCAAAGACACCTTTCTTGTCATTCCCGCGGAAGCGGGAATCCAGTAAAATCAATTAGTTCTGGACTCCCGTTTTCACGGGAGTGATGGTTTTATGACTTTTTACGAGTTCATCAAAGTTGTTAAGATTGAATAATTGTTAGAAACCAAAAAGCGATATACAGGAGGGTTGCAAGATTATGTCAAAATCAAGACATATGGCTAAAGTTAAAGATAGAAATCGGAGGAAAAACAGAATTGCCAGATTATCCCGACGTGTAAACAGGCAGAAGACAAAGAATAAGTAAATTAAATGATAAAGACCGTTATATTTGATTTAGGTAATGTCGTCCTTAGTTTTGATCATATGTTGATCTGTGAGGGGATAGCCAGATATTCAAAATACTCCAGCAATGATGTATATCAACTTGGTTTTAACTCAGAAATATTTGAGCTGTACGATAAGGGCAAGGTTAAATCAGGAGATTTATTCCAGTGGGTATTGAGAAGGTTCGATATTAATATTTCTTATGATATGTTTAAGAGTGTCTGGTCAGACATCTTTTCTTTAAATGACTCTGTTGCGACAGTATTGTCGGCATTAAAAAATAATGGTTACTACCTGATATTGGTTTCTAATACGAATGAGCTGCACTTTGATTTTATAAGAGAGAATTTCAAAGTAATAGAGCTGTTTGATGACCTTGTTCTGTCATATAGGATCGGGTATTCGAAGCCCCATAAAGAAATATTTAGAGAGGCATTGAAAAGGGCAGGCTCGTCCCCGGAAGACTGTGTGTATATAGATGACAGAGAAGAGTTTTGCAGGGCAGCCGAAGCTCTGGGCATTAACAGTATTGTTTACAGATCGATAGGACAATTGATAAAAGGGTTGAAAGAACTAGGGGTGGATTGTTCTTGACAGTACAATTGTTTATCTGGTCTGTGACGCTAGCCTCTGCAAGAGGCTTTTTTATAATAATAAGATGTATTTTTTATGAAGTACGTAATCTTCGATCTTGATAATACCCTGTACCCAAAAGAACTGGGGCTGTTCAAATTAGTAGATCAAAGAATAAACGACTATATGAGGATAAAGTTGGGTATAGGTTATGATCTGGTAGAGAACCTTCGATTGAAATACATGGATCAATATGGTACTACCCTTGGAGGGCTAATCATTCATCATAAGGTGGACCCGGATCAATACCTCCATTATGTCCATGACATAGCTTTAGAAGAGCTGTTGTCAACTAATTTTGAGTTGCGCAAACTACTGGAACGTATAGTATTAGATAAGGTTATCTTTACCAATGGATCTTTCAGCTATGCTATAAGGGTCTTAAAAATCCTGGGGGTAGACAAATATTTCTCTCAAATATTTGACATTAAATTTATGGGTTATCTGGCAAAACCCAATCTCTGGTCATATAAGAAGGTGTTGGATGCTTTAGGAGTAGAGGGTAGGGATTGTTTGATAGTGGAGGATTTGACTAAGAATCTGCTTCCTGCTAAAAAACTGGGCATGACAACAGTTCTTGTTGGAAAAGAAGATACTGCTGGTGCGGACTTTATAATTGAAGATATATTTGGCATGGATAGGGTGCTTGGCGAGATAGGGTTAAGCCATTAGGTTTAAAGAGATGGACAGAGGGGTTATTACCCTTATAACAGATTTCGGGACCAGGGATGGCTACGTAGGTACGATGAAAGGGGTAATTTTAAAGATAAACCCTTTGGTGAGGTTGGTTGATATTACCCATGATATATCACCTCAGGATATTTTCGAGGCAGGCTTTATCTTGAAAAACTCATACAGGTATTTTCCAGATAAGTCAATCCATCTGGTTGTAGTTGACCCGGGGGTTGGGAGCAAGAGGAGGGCAATTATTATAGAGGCTGGCAACCATTTTTTCATCGGTCCTGATAACGGCGTTTTTACCTTTATATATGAGTCTGAAAAGATAAAAAAGGTTGTTGAGTTGACGAACAAGAAATACTTTCTTCCATATATAAGCAACACCTTTCATGGTCGTGACATATTCGCACCAGCCGCTGCATACCTGTCTAAGGGGGCTCCTTTTGAGGAATTTGGGGAAATCTGCAATGATGTTGTAAGGTTTGATATACCGGAACCTGAGACAGAAAAAGGCATAATCAAGGGAGTAGTGCTTCATGTAGATAGGTTTGGTAATCTTATATCCAATATACCTGAGGTTTTATTCAGAGAGTTGGTAGGAAAGGGGATGTATGAGATATCTATTGCCGGGGAGGTATTAGGGGATATTAAAGAGTCGTATTCTGAGGCGAAAGAAGAACAGGCTCTTGCCCTTTTTGGAAGCTCTGGCTACCTGGAGATATCTGTAAGAGGTCGAAATGCTCAAGAAAAGCTCAAGGTGAATAAGGGAAGCGAGATTAAAGTTGTTTATTAATAAACAGGATTAACTATTGATAAATTCAACTTAAATTAGATTTGACAAATAGACTTGAAACTTTAAAGTTATCACACTTAAATATAACACCTCTTGCTTAGAGGTCAAGATTTATACCAGGGGGATTCTATGAAAAAACATATTCTCGTAGTTTTGCATGTAGTTTTAGTGACATTATGCCTCTTTTCTGGGAGCCGGTCCTTTGCCTCTGAAGAAGCGGTTGGAGTTGATGGATTCTTTATCTCGGGCACTGTCGTTGATTCTCATGAGGAGCCTGTCAGGGAGGCACATGTCAGGGTTATCGTAGATGGGCAGTCACAGAAGGTCATGGTAGAGCATAAGTGGAAGGAGGAGACAGAGACATCCTCTCACGGTACCTATCAGGCTGAGTTTAAACTTCCCCGGTATAAGATTGATTCAGCCCGTATTCAACTCGAAATCTCCAAACCGAGCTATCGGAGAGCGGTTGTAGAATTAAATAAAGGAGACCTTGCCCAGAAAGGTCAGGGCTTTTATGCACTAAGGGACGTGAAGATGTTACGAATCCTTGGACCTGCCTTTTATATAGCAACTGTCATTTTTCTCCTTGCATATATTGCGATCTCTTTCGAACTTCTACACAGAACCATAGCCTCCATGATAGGGGCAGCCGTTATGCTTCTTGTTACCTATACCGTGGGGACACTTGTCCCTGATTATCAGATTATCTCATTTGAAAGGGCAATTCATGCCATAGATATGAATGTGATCTTTCTGCTAATGGGGATGATGATCATCGTCGGTGTCCTGAAGCACACAGGTGTCTTCCAGTGGTGTGCCTACATGTCCTTTAAACTTGCCAGGGGTAATATCTTTAACCTCTCCGTTATTTCGATGGTCTTTATTGCGATTACATCGGCATTCTTAGACAATGTGACGACAATGCTTCTCTATACCCCTGTGCTTATTCAGATTGCCCTTGTTTTGAAGATTTCACCTCTGACTCTCTTAATCCCAGGTATTATGGCATCAAATGTAGGTGGTACTGCTACCCTGATAGGCGACCCTCCTAATATCATGATCGGCTCCTATACAGGGCTTACATTCATGCAGTTTGTGTCTAACCTAACGATAGTATGTGCCATAGCGATGGTGGCTCTTGTTATCTATAACAAGTTTTTTTACGGCAAGGATTATGCTGAGGCCAAGGTTAAGGATGTTGACGGGTTAATTGCCTCCCTGAAGGAAGAGTACAAGATCACGGATAAGACCCTCCTTGGATATGGATTATTTATTATGGGGCTGGTGGTCACCTTCTTTGTCACCCATGGATACTGGCATATGGAGGTCAGTATCCCGGCGCTCTTTGGTGCCGGTCTCCTCTTTACTTACGGCATATTGACTAAAAAGGTTAAGATGTTAGAGCTTATCGAGAAGGATATTGAATGGACGACCCTTCTCTTCTTCATCTTCCTTTTCATCGTGGTAGGTGCAGTAGAGGAGACAGGGCTGCTTGCCCTGATAGCAGACTGGGTATTACACCTCTCTCATGGCAACCTGATTGCTGCCATCTGTCTGATTCTGTGGGTATCAGCTATCATGAGTGCCTTTGTAGACAACATTCCCTTTACTGCTACAATGCTTCCCATTACCGCATATCTGACAAAGGTAATTCCCGGGGCAGCAGATTCCAATGTACTATGGTGGGCACTGGCACTGGGGGCGTGTTTAGGGGGAAATGGGACGATGATCGGGGCAAGTGCAAATGTAGTTACCATTGGTATTGCAGAGGCAGCAGGCTATCCGATAAAGTTCTTTGCCTTCATGAAGTATGCCTTTGCCTATATGCTCATCAGCGTTGCCATCGCTAATGTATGGTTACTTATTTTTTATTAACAACTAAAAGAGGAAATCACAATGAAACAACAGAATTTAACAACAAAGATACTTCTTCCAATAGATGGAAGTGAGAATTCCCGGCGGGCTTTAAAATTTGCCGGGCAGTTAGGGTCATCCCTGGGTAAGAGCCTTTCAGGTATTACCCTGTTTCATGTAGCCGCCGGAGGCTACATGTCCCATCACTTGGGGTATATTGACTTTTGGGCGATGGACCTCACGCAGTCAGAGGCATTCCAGAAGCAGTACTTTAATGAAAAGGTCAAGCCTTTATTAGAAGAAGGGGAAAGGATCCTGAAAGAATCTGGCATCAAAGTCGAGATCGAAAAGCAGGTAGCAGACGGGGACCCTGCCCGGGAAATCGTGCAATTAGCCAACAAAGAAAATTTCTCGACCATTATCATGGCAAGGAGGGGGCTCTCAGAAATAAAGGGATTCTTTCTGGGCAGTGTCTCCAGTGGGGTGGTTCACACGGCAAGCAGGCAGACCGTGTATATAGTTGGCCATAAAGTTCTGGAGGACAATAAATGTCCCATCCCCAGGATACTCATCCCTGTTGACGGTTCACCCTACTCCATGAAGGGAGTGGAACATGCCGTCTATCTGTCCAGCCGGTTAGAGGGTATCACTAAAATTACCCTCCTGAAGGTTATCAATCTGGCACTTTACATAGAAAGGCTTAAAGAAGGGGTAGACCATGAAGATGAGGCACAGAGAATATTGGAAGATGCCCGGACAGTTTTTCTCAGAGCAGGTATTTCGGAAGGACTTATTGATACCAGAGTAGAGATAGGAATACCATATGAGGAAATCCTTAGAGAGGCAGAGGAAGGGAACTACAACCTGATCATCATGGGTCGCAAGGGGCGTTCTGCCATTAAAGACTTGCTGCTGGGAGGGGTTAGTCCCACGGTGCTTCAACGGTGCCAGAATCCAACAGTTGCTATTGTGAGCGGTGAATAAATATTACGCTTTCCTTGACCCTATTTATGGCTCTCTCCTAGGATAAATTGGTGAGAGCTTTGAATAGGGATACTAATACTCCTGAATCTCCTTGAAAATACTAGCTACCTCTGATACACTTATCTTTACTTTCATGAGCGATTTTCCTCTCTTTTTAGATTTTGTGCTAAAACCCTTTTAAAGGAAAAACACCTTTTTCCTCCAACCTTTTAAGATTTATGGAAAATATTTACACACCCCCTACCCAAACCCTCCCCCTTGAAGGGAGAGGGCAGGGTGGGAGTGAAGCTGAAAATACGTTACCGAATTTATGAACCAGAGTACTTAGTGCATAAGGCAAAGACTTTTGCAGGTCTCTCAAAAATAACGATTAGAAGTTTCTAAGGGGAAATTAAATGGAAGGCATACAAGATTTGTATATGTACCTTTTGGTTGTTTTTTTTCTCATCTGTTCAGCCTTTTTTTCTGGAGCTGAGACAGCTTTCCTCTCATTGAGCAAGTTACGGGTGAAACAACTGGGAAAAGATAGGCCCAATATAGGGAAAGGGATTGAAAAAATATTGAAGGAGCCGGATCAGCTTATAGGCACTATCCTGGTAGGCAGTAATATAGTTAGTATTGCTGCTACGGCATTGGCTACAGCCATTGCCATCTCAGTATTCGGAGAAGAAGGGGTATTTATTGCAACTGTCTGTATGACTCTTCTCCTCTTGATCTTCGGTGAGATTACTCCCAAAACCTATGCAGCCTACAACGCCTTGAAATTTTCCTTGGTAGCCATCTATCCTGTCCGTTTTTTTACTGTTCTTTTTCATCCAATTGTATGGGTAATTTCAAAGATTTCCCATCTTCTATTGCTTATGATGGGCCAAAAGGGTAAATCACGCTGGTCGCCTATAACTGAAGAGGAAATCGAAACACTGATAGAGGCGGGTGAGGAAGAGGGAACCTTTGAACCCAGAAAGGGAAGAATGCTTGCGGGTATATTTGACTTAACCGATTTGACTGTTGAAGATTTAATGGTTCCTGTGAACGACATTGTTTCTATTGAAGTGAGTATGGGATTAAATGAAATTGAAAGAGTGATTACGGAAAATGTGTTTTCGCGGTACCCAGTTTACGAAAAGGATATAAACAATATTCTTGGCTACATTCATGTTAAAGATTTTTTTAAGGGGAAGAATAGACCTGATTTAGATATTAAGGATATTATCCGTCAACCTCTTTTCATCCCGGAGACAAAGGTCGTTTACGTCCAGCTTCTGGATTTTCAGAAAGAGAGGGCACACATGGCATTTGTTGTAGATGAATACGGGAACATAAGAGGTATCGTAACCATGGAGGACATCATAGAAGAGATTACAGGTGAGATATATGATGAATCTGATCTAATAAAGAGTCCCTACGTGTTACAGAAGGACGGTTCAATCCTTATTGAAAGTGACATAAAAATTAGGGATGTTAACAGGTTACTGACTATCTCTTTGCCGGAAGAGGACAATCCTACCTTGGGGGCTCTGATATTGAAGGAGATGGGTAGAATTCCTGAAGAGGGTGAAGAATTGACCATAGACCGCTACAGGATCAAGATATGTAAAGTTGAAGATCGCTCAATAGGAAGGGTACGGATTAAGAAAGAAGAGACAGAGGATTTAAATAACAGTGGGCTATAACAGCAAGCTTAAGCTCGCTGTTGAATGAGTTTCAGCCCTGCAAGAAAGGCTTCGTTACAGGCTGAAACTATTTTATGCTTCCCCTTTCCCGCGAATCTGGTCTTAATCTCCTGCAGGATTGACTCTTTTGATATCAGACCTGTTGCAGCTACATAGGCTCCGAGCATGACAAGATTGGCATTCATTATACTTCCCAGCTTTGTTGCCTCCTCCATTGCAGATACATACCTGACGTCCATATCATTTCTCTTTACTTTAGTTTCCTCATTTATACCTGTGGACTCTATCAACATCAAACCGCCAGGTTTAACCCTGTTTTCAAAATCCGGTATTCTCGAAGCCCCCAGAACCATTACACCGGAGCTTTTATATATTACAGGTGATGAAATTCTTTTATGTGAGAACATAATACAGCACTCGCTTTCACCCCCACGCATCATAGTTGCATAACTGGGAAACCACGCAACATTTTCAAACTCTTTAAGGGCAGCTTTAGCCAGTATGTCTCCTATGGTTACAATGCCCCATCCTCCAACCCCTGCTATAAGTAATTCTCCTTTACCATTCTGTCTATGCTCCATGTTTCCTCCTTATAAATCAATCTGTGGTAGAATCCACATTTTTAAATTCACCAAGGGGATACTCGGCCACAACCCTTCTTTCGATCCATTTCATTGCCTTAGATGGTTCCATGCGCCAATTAACCGGGCAAGAAGTTAATATTTCCAAAAAGCCGAGTCCAACTCCGTTTATCTGTTTTTGAAGTGCAAGTTTTGCGTATTTTTTGGTACGCTGATAGCTGGCAAAGTTGTGTACTGACCCCCGAGCACTATAGGCTACCCCCCTTATTGTGGCTAACATTTCCGGTACGTGAAGGGGATACCCATGGGTTATACCGTCCCTTCCCTGGGGAGTAGTTGTTGTTACCTGGTCGATCAGTGTTGTTGGCGCCATTTGCCCTCCAGTAGTTCCATAATTCGTATTATTGAGCATAAATATAGTAATCTTGTCTCCTCTGGCTGCGGAGTTAATCAGATAACCTGCACCTATGGCAGCACAATCGCCGTCGCCCTGGATAGTAAAGACAATAGCGTCATCATAGTTACCATGTTTTATACCGTTAGCGACAGAAGGGGATGGACCGTGGGAACAGAGGGTCCAATCAATTTTTGTTGTGAAGAATTTCATACCAGCACAACCAACACCTATAACGCATACTGCCTTTTCAATTATCCCCAGTTCCTCAAGGGCTTCCATGACAATTTTACCTGCAAGGGGGGAACCGCAACCCGGGCAGGATGGTAGCGGAAGGTTCAAGGTATAATCAGACGGACCATAAATCTTCTCCTTCTTCAAGGAAACACTTTTTTCGTTCATATTAATTTTTTAACCTCCTCAAAGATAGTCTCTGGGAAGATCATCCCCAATTCTCCATCAACATGCCTGGAAGGCATCCCTAAAAACGAAACGCGGCTTTTATTCTCAACACCCAGCCATACATCCTCCAATAGCTGGCCCATGCTGTCTTCAACAGCGAGGAATCTGCATCCCCGTGAGGCCTTTTGTGCCAGTATTTCATATGGAAATGGCCAAAGGGTTATGGGCTGGATCAGACCTGCTTTTAATCCGTTGCTGCGAGCCATATTTACAGCTTCCTCACAGCAACGGGCCACGTACCCATAAGATATTAGGAGCAATTCAGCATCTTCTGCCTGATAAGTTCGATACCTTACTTCAGATTCAGTTATCTTCTTATATTTTTCGTGAATCTGTTCAACGATGGTTTTGTAAACGGGGGGTATTAGTCCCCTTGTTGAATGGATATGATCACATCTGCCGCCTTTCTTGTCTATACCTTTCAATGCCCAGTCCTTTGGAGGTAATGGGCCGAAATCCAGAGGTTTTACATTGATATACTCGGCTATCTGGATAAGTATACCGTCTGCCAAAACTACTGTAAGGATGCGATACTTATCTGCCAGGTAAAAGGCAAGCTGCATTAAGTCATGGCATTCCTGAACCGATGAAGGGGCGAGAACAATGCTCTTATACCCTCCCTGTCCGCCTCCTCGTGTAGCTGACAGATAATCGGTCTGGGCGTGACGGGTGGTGCCCTGACCAGGCCCCCCTCTTTGAACATTCACTACAACGCAGGGTAATTCACAAAAACTTATATGGGATAGTATCTCCTGCATCAATCCCCAACCAGGGCTGGCTGTAGATGTCATCACCCTGACCCCCGCAGTAGCAGCTCCAAAGACCATAGAGGCAGATGATGATTCACTCTCAGCCTGTACAAAACGCCCGCCTAATTTTGGTAATTCACGGGCAAAAAACTCCGTTATCTCGTTTTGCGGCGTAATAGGATAACCAAAGAAATGCAGACATCCCGCATTCAAAGCTCCACGTCCTACAGCCTCGTAGCCATGAATAAACAACTTTTCCCCCATATTTGCCCCCTTCAATGCGTTAAAAGAAAAATTGCAGCAATTTCAAGAAGTTTCGATTTGCGTACTTTCCAAGTATTAAGAGATGTCATTCCGCATCATTTGCAGAATAATATTGTATTTGAACATAGTTTGAAATGTTTCCATTGTCAATACAGAAAATTATAAAAATCTTTTCCCCTTGACTTCACCTTTCACGGGATGCTATATTTTTAGAGGATTTAACAGGAGTTACTGTTAAAGATCAGATACTATTTTTTCTGCTGGGAATGAGTTATGAAAAGGAGAAAGACCAGACAGATTTCAATAGGCAATGTTAAAATAGGCGGTAGTGCTCCCATTTCGGTTCAATCCATGACCAATACCGATACCAGGGATTACCTGTCTACCATCTCCCAGATCCATCGATTGGAATCAGTAGGGTGTGAGATCATAAGGGTTGCTGTTCCAGATATGGAAGCAGCGGAGAAACTGGGTGAAATAAAAAAGGGTATAAGTATCCCTCTCATAGCTGACATCCATTTTGACTATAGATTGGCACTTAGGGCTGTTGAGGAAGGAGTAGATGGTTTAAGGATCAATCCTGGAAATATTGGTGGCAAGGTAAAGATTAAGTCTGTGGTGGAGGCGGCTAAAGAAAGAAAAATACCAATAAGAATAGGGGTCAATTCTGGCTCCATAGAAAAAAAGCTCCTTTCCAAGTATGGTCATCCTACTCCTGATGCCATGGTTGAAAGTGCACTAAGCAATATTGCTATTCTTGAATCTTTGAACTTCCATGATATTAAGGTTTCTTTAAAGGCATCTAATGTCCTTGATACTATTGAGGCTTATAGATTAATCTCAGAAAAGGTTGACTATCCACTTCATGTAGGTATTACAGAGGCAGGGACATCCTTTTCTGGAACAATAAAGTCATCTGTGGGGATTGGTATCCTTCTGAATGAAGGAATAGGGGATACTATTCGTGTATCATTAACTGCTGATCCTGTGGAAGAAGTCCGAGCTGGATATGAGATTCTCAAAGCATTGGGACTCCGTTACCGCGGCATAAACCTCATATCATGTCCTACTTGTGGCAGGTGTGAGATTGACCTGATAGAGCTAACCAATGAGGTAGAAGTGAGACTAGCCCATATTTCCGTGCCTTTGAATGTAGCCATTATGGGCTGTGTAGTCAATGGGCCTGGTGAGGCTGAGGAGGCAGAGATAGGGATTGCCGGTGGTAAAGGAGTGGGTCTCTTATTTAAGAAGGGTAGGGTGGTTAAAAAGCTTAAAGAAAAAGAGCTTGCAGATGTGCTTGTAAAAGAGGTAGAAGAAATGGTTAAGGATCTTTAACGGAAACAGTGAAGGGACATTCAGGGAAGGGACTATGCGTTATTCGAGGATGTTAATTCCAACTTTAAAAGAAGACCCGGCTGAGGCTGAGGTGATAAGCCATAAACTGATGCTTCGGGCTGGCATGATTCGGAAACTGGCAGCAGGTATTTACTCGTATCTGCCACTTGCAATAAGGACATTCAGTAAGGTGGAACAGATAATCCGGGAAGAGATGAACAGGGCAGGGGCTCAAGAAGTAACCCTTCCCGGGGTTCAGCCTTCTGACATTTGGCAGGAGAGCGGAAGATGGGACATCTACGGGAAGGAACTCTTGAGGTTCAGAGATCGCAATGACCGTGATTTCTGTCTGGGGCCTACCCATGAAGAGGTAATTACTGATTTGGTCAGAAGGGAGATTAAGTCTTACCGTCAATTGCCCTTGATCCTGTACCAGATTCAAACCAAGTTTCGTGATGAGGTACGCCCACGTTTCGGATTAATGAGGGGCAGAGAGTTTACCATGAAGGATGCCTACAGCTTTGATGTCGATGAAGCTAGTGCGGAAGAGAGTTATAACCGGATATTTCAGGCATATAATCAAATATTTGAGAGATGTGGACTGGAATTTAGGGCAGTAGAGGCAGATTCCGGGGCAATCGGTGGAAGCTTTTCCCATGAATTTATGGTTATGGCAGACTACGGGGAAAGTGCAATTGTGAGTTGTTGTTCCTGCAGTTACGCTGCAAATGTGGAGAAGGCAGAGGCGAGACACTCAAACCCCGGTATTCAGGAGAGAGAATCAGCACTTCCAGTGAATATCCAGAAGGTTCACACTCCGGACATGAAGACAGTAGAAGAGGTTACGGGTTTCTTAAAGGTAACCCCCAAAGACCTTGTTAAAACCCTTATATATGAAACCGATAAAGGGGCTGTTGCTGTACTGGTCAGAGGGGATCATGAGGTCAACGAGGTTAAGGTGAAAAACTTACTTGACTGTAGTTACCTGAACCTTGCCCAGGATGAAAGAATCAGGGAAATAACCCGTGCTCCAATAGGGTTCGCTGGACCTGTGGGTTTGAGGACAAGGATAGTTGCCGATAACGCCGTTTCTGAGATGTCCAATTTTGTCACAGGAGGAAATGAAAAGGATACACACCTGATCAATGTAAATCTTAGGGATTTCAAAGTCGACAACTTTGCTGACCTAAGAGTGATAAATAAAGATGATCCATGTCCCAGATGTAATGGGAAGCTGAGATTTAGCAGAGGAATTGAGGTAGGGCACGTCTTTAAGCTAGGCACCAAATACAGTGAGGCTCTGGGGGCAACCTATCTTGACGCTCATGGGAGGGAGCAGTTGATTGTAATGGGTTGCTACGGTATTGGAGTGGGAAGGACAGTGGCTGCTGCTATTGAACAGAATCACGATGAGAATGGCATTATCTTCCCGATGCCTATAGCCCCTTTTCTGGTGTCAATTCTACCTGTCAACATCAATCAAAAAGAAGTAAGGGATGCATCCGAAGCCATATACCTCTCCATCAGTGAGAAGGGTTACGATGTGCTATTTGATGATCGAGAAGAGAGTCCCGGGATAAAATTTAAAGATGCTGACCTTATAGGCATACCCATTCGTCTGACTGTTAGCAGCAGAACACTTAAAAACGATATGGTGGAAATGAAGCTAAGAAAGACGGGAGAGGTTATTATGGTTAAGAGGGGGGAGGTTGTGGATGAGGTGGTCAAACGTCTTAATGGAGAGTAGTAAAGTTAGTTATCCTTCTTCATCAAGTTTTTCTTGGTCGTTTTTTTCCTCGATAACCTTTTTCCCTCCAATAAATCTTTTCATATAGTACGGGGTTTCCAGACTATCAATTGTGACCTTCTTGTCTATTGATGATGCATGTATAAACAGGTTGTCACCGAGATAAATCCCCACATGTGAAGGAAAGGATGCATATGTCCTGAAAAATACGAGATCGCCTACAGAGAGCTCTTCTTTAACAACAGAATTTCCTTCGGAAAATTGCTCTCTTGCAGAGCGGGGAAGGTTTATATCGATCATGCCATAAACCTTCTTAACGAATGCTGAACAGTCGATACCATTAAGACTGTTTCCACCGAACCTGTAAGGTATGTTAAGAAATTTTTTTGCAATGAGCGTAACTTTCTTCTCGAGACTATATTTTTCTGATTCTAATACCCCTTCTATCTCTTCGTCAGTATGTGCCTGCAAGAGGGGTATCTCATTGGTTTTTGTTTTTACCGGCTCCGCTTTTTGTTCCAAAAGGATTTTTGACCCTGGTTTTAATCGGTCTGTTTTAAGATTGTTGATACCCTTTAATTCATCAGCGTCAATGTTAAACCTTTTTGCAATCTTCCATATGCTGTCCCCTCGTTTTACAGTGTAAGTCTTTATTTTGCTTCCAGCGTAAGTGTTTGCTTTGCTTCGTTTTAAAACAATCCTTTGCCCGATTTTTATCTTTGTTGACCTGAGATTATTGATTTCTTTGAGTTCACTTACTGATAGAGAGTACTTTTTTGATAAAGAGAGTAAAGTATCGCCCTTTTTTGCTTTGTGAAATGTGGTATTAAGGGGGAGGGAGGCAGGATTATGCTTATTTTTATTCTTTCGATGAGTTTGTTTTTTATTCTTTTTGGCTATTTTTTGTGGGTTATTGCCTTCTTTTATATAGGTTACATTGGCATGAACGTTAACTGAGATAAAGATTATTATAAATATAAGTATCGCGGTAAAAGCATAATATCTTCTCATACTCAGTTTAACCTCCCTCCTGGAATCGAACTGCCTCTGTCTGTATAAAGTCTTTAAAAATCGGCTACTCCGTAAGATTCCTTAAACCAAAATATTGCAAAACTCTCTTTGTTAGACACTAGGAAAGACTTTTTTAAAGAAATAATTTTGGTCGCGCTGTAAGAATTAGCCCCCCTGATTATAAGCCGTTTGTACGCTATCCTGGAAAGGGCAGTGAGGATCAAAAGACTGGTATTAAGAGTTTGCTCGTGTTCGAGATATATGAATTGAAACTTCTCTACCATGGATGTATCCAATTGTCAAGGAAAAAAAACAGAAAAAAATTATTCTATTCATAACGCCTCTGTCCTTGAGATTTTACATAAAGGCATAAGCTTATATGCCAGGACTTTTCCCCTTGACTTCGCCTCTTGCGGGATGGTATATTTTAGCGTATTTAATGAATCGTACTACTATAGGGAACGGCTTAAATAAGGTTAACATGTAAAAATGTTACTCCGAACCTTGCTCTGTCATTCCGAGCGACGCGAGGAATCTTAGATTTCTCCCTTTGGTCGAAATGACAATTTACTTATATCGTTTACTATAGTTATTACTGATTGCCGATCGTTTAAACGTTTACAAAGATTAAAGGAGATAGAGAATGTTTAAGGAAGATGAAATAATAGAGATTAAAAAGGATAGGGGAAAATGGGAAGAGAAACTTGAGAAGAGTCTAACCAAGGCTCCTGAAATAAAGGAGAGGTTTTCTACTGTTTCTGATATGGAGATAGGCAGACTCTATACTCCCGAAGACATTCTGGGATTTGATTTCCAAAGGGATCTGAATTTCCCGGGAGAGTATCCATTTACACGAGGGGTTCAACCTTCAATGTACAGAGGAAGACACTGGACTATGAGGATGTTTTCTGGTTTTGGGTCTGCTGAGGATACCAATAAGAGATACCACTATCTGCTATCTCAGGGACAAACAGGTCTCAGTGTTGCGTTTCACATGCCTACCCTCATGGGATATGATTCAGACTCTCCTCTGGCAAGGGGTGAGGTGGGCAAATGCGGAGTTGCCATCGATACTTTGAAGGATATGGAGATCCTGTTCCATGGGATCCCCCTGGACAAGGTTACTACCTCCATGACTATAAATCCCCCTGCTGCCATTCTCCTGGCAATGTATATAGCTGTTGCGGAAAAACAAGGGGTAAGCAAGAAACAGGTTGGTGGAACCATTCAGAATGACATGCTGAAGGAGTTTATAGCCCAAAAGACCTTCATGTGTCCTCCTAAACCTTCAGTGAGGGTTATAGTAGATACTATTGAGTACTGTACAAAAGAGGTTCCGCGCTGGAATACCATAAGCATTAGCGGATACCATATCAGAGAGGCAGGGTCGACTGCGGTACAGGAGTTAGCTTTTACCCTGGCTGATGGGATAGGTTATGTACAGGCAGCCATTGAAAGAGGACTGGACGTGGACAGCTTTGCCTCCAGGCTTTCTTTCTTCTTTAATGCCCATATAGATTTTTTTGAAGAAATAGCCAAATACCGTGCTGCCAGGAGAATCTGGGCAAGAGTGATGAAGGAAAGATTTAGAGCAAAGGACCCTCGTTCATGGCTATTGCGATTTCACACGCAAACGGCAGGATGTTCTCTAAGTGCCCAGCAGCCTTACAATAACGTGGTAAGGACTGCTTTTGAAGCCCTGGCAGCAGTTTTGGGAGGTACCCAATCATTACATACCAATTCCCTGGATGAAGTACTGGCTTTACCAACTGAGCAGTCAGCAACTATCGCACTACGAACCCAACAGATCATTGCCGAAGAAACAGGGGTAGCAAATACTATTGACCCCCTGGGTGGTTCTTACTTTGTGGAATCCCTAACCAACAGGATGGAAGAAGAGGCAATGGAATATATAAACAAGATTGATGAGATGGGAGGGATTATTGAAGCCATTGAAAGAGGTTATCCACAAAATGAAATAGCCAAGGCTGCATACCATTATCAACAACAGCTTGATAGAGAAGAAAAGACAATGGTTGGTGTTAACAGGTATGTGATGGAAGAGACTATTCCTATCGAAACACTTAAGATATCGCCGGATCTGGAGGAAAAACAGATAGCCAGAACAAGGAACATAAAGGAAAGTCGAGATAACAATAAGGTGAATTCCTGTTTAGATAATATCCGGAGTGCCTGTGAAGGCAATGGGAATGTGATGCCTCCTATACTTGATGCAGTTAAAGAATACGCCACATTGCAGGAGATATGCGATGTGTTTAGGGAAGTCTTTGGAGTACATCGTGATCCTGGGATGTTTTAAATCCCGTTGGAGATTTATCTCAAAAGAGGATAAATACAGGAGGGAAAATGGATTCTGATGTGAGAGTGAGGATAATGATTGCGAAACCTGGACTGGACGGACATGATCGGGGTGCAAAGATAATTGCTAGAGGGCTTAGGGATGCTGGATTTGAGGTGATATATACAGGTCTGCATCAAACCCCTGAACAGATTGTAAATGCTGCCATTCAGGAGGATGTGGATGCCATTGGGCTTAGCAGTTTAGCAGGGGCACATAAGCATTTGTTCTTACAGGTACTCAAACTGTTGGAGAAAAATGTGGCAGGTGATATAATAGTTTTTGGAGGGGGTATTATCCCCGATGAGGACATTCCTGAACTCATAGGGATCGGGATAAGGGCAGTCTTCCGGCCTGGAACCAAGATTGAAGACGCCGTTAACTGGGTTAAAACCAATGTTAGGCAAAGAAGATAAGAGGGGAATTTCTGTTTGAACAACAGCCTGTCAAGAAATGGGTTTAGGATATGTTTATTACATTTGAGGGGATAGAGGGGTGTGGCAAGACCACCCAGATTAGCCTGCTGGGGAATTTCCTTGATACAAAAGGGCTTCCTTATATAATTACAAGGGAACCTGGTGGTACTGAGATAGGGGAAGAAATAAGAAAAATACTATTGTCCTCTCAGAATAAAGACATGAGTCTTACCACTGAGTTATTTCTATATTTAGCCAGCAGGGCTCAGCATATTAAAGAGGTAATTAAGCCGGCTCTGGTGAACAAAAAAATCGTACTCTGTGATCGCTTTAGTTATGCCACCATTGCCTATCAGGTGTATGCCAGAGGATTTGACCTTAAGCTGGTCAAGAAATTGAATCAACTTGCCACTTCCGGTTTAACTTCTGATATTACCATACTTTTTGACTGTCCGGTAGATATTGGAATAACGAGAGCAATTGGGAGGATACGTTCAGAAGCAAATCAGGCAAGAGAGGATAGATTTGAAAGAGAGGATAGAAGCTTCCACGAAAAAGTCAGAGAAGGATATTTGAAGGTTGCTAGAAGAAATGAAAGTATTATAGTTATTGATGGAACCAAAGATATAGAAATAATCCACGAGGAGATATGTAAGACCGTGTTTCCCAAAATTATGAAAAGAGAGATGGATGTCGTTTAAAGACGTACTTGGACAGGATAGACAGATTGAGATAATAAAGAAGGCAATAAAAAATAATCGGGTACCACATGCCTATCTTTTTCTTGGGGAAGAAGGTGTAGGGAAAAGACGTGTTGCATTAACGCTGGCCAAGGCATTAAACTGCTCTGCTGAACTTGCTGATTCCTGTGATGAATGTATATCATGCAGAAAGATCATAAACGGGAATCACCCTGATGTTACTGTTGTTGAGCCAGAGGGAATCTCAATAAAGATCGACCAGATTAGAGAAATGCAGAGATTTCTCAAATATAAGCCTTATGAGGGTAAAAAAAGGGTATGCATCATACCAAACGCTGAAAAGATGAATCCAGCAGCAGCAAATTCCATTCTTAAGACTCTGGAGGAGCCATCCCCTGACATAATACTTATATTGATAACTGCCAGTTCTCATCTGTTGTTACCGACTGTTAGTTCCAGGTGTCAAAAGCTTAAATTTCAGCCATTGACCAATGATTTAATCTCCAAAATAATCAAAGAGAAACTGGGAAAAGATGAAGATGCCTCTTTGAAGATAGCATCGTTGGCAAGCGGAAGCCTGAATAGGGCATATGAATTGTCTAAAGGGACTACTCTGGAGTATAGAAATAGACTTATTGAAAAGATTAGTGCCCTTTCCCCCAATAACATCAATGAAACCTTCGAGTTTGCAGAAGAAATGTCAAAGGAAAAAGAAGAGCTTATTATTGCCCTTCAATTTCTAAAAGCTTGGTTTAGAGATATTTTAATCTTTAAAGAGGACTGTCCATCGGATCGATTGATAAATGCTGATTTTTTAGAAGAGATAAAAAGACTTTCGGGAAGGCTTACTACAACAGATTTATTGAGGAAATTAAGGATAATAAATGATGCCGAATCGGCATTACTGCGAAATTCCAATAAGCGGCTGACACTGGAAGTGATGTTAGGAGAGATCTGTCAATAAGGGGTCAAGGCAACCGCGAAAGGCATATTTTCATTGAGCAAGAGTGATGGACTTTTAAAAAGTCATAAAACCGTCACTCCCATGAAAACGGGAGTCCAGAACTAATTGATTTTACTGGATTCCCGCTTCCGCGGGAATGACAAGAAAGGTGTCTTTAGCACTTTTTGCGAGATCATCAAAGTGATAGACAAGTGAGATGCGGGGGAATAGATGAAGGTTGCAGGGGTAAAATTTAGAGATAGCGGCAAAATTTATGATTTCAATGCAGGGGATCTGAATCTTTATGTCAATGATCGAGTAGTTGTGGGAACAGAGAAGGGCGTTGGAATAGGAACTGTTGTCAAAATGACGAATTTAGAAGATATCACCTTATTAGATAAGTCGCTTAAAAAGATACTCAGAAAAGCTGACGAAAACGATTTAAACGCTGAAATAGTGAATCAGGAAAAGGAGAAAGAAATACATAAAATATGTTTAAATGAGATACAGAACTGTAACCTGCCGATGAAGCTGGTAGAAGTGGAATGTTTATTTGATGGTTCTAAGATTATCTTTTACTTTACTTCCGAAAGCAGGGTGGATTTCCGAGAATTAGTAAAGAGGCTTGCCCAGAGACTCCATACAAAAATTGAGATGCGTCAGATAGGGGTGAGAAATGAGACAAAGATGGTAGGAGGCATAGGGAATTGCGGAAGGGAATTCTGTTGTTCAACCTTTTTAAAAGGCTTTGAACCAGTATCCATTAAAATTGCAAAAGACCAAAATCTGGCTTTAAATCCTGCAAAAATCTCTGGTGTTTGTGGAAGGTTAATGTGTTGTTTGGCTTTTGAACACGAAACCTATGTTGATTTTAAAAAAGATATGCCAAAAATCGGTCAGACGTTATTAACTCTTCAGGGAAGAGGAAGGGTTGTAGAGCAAAATATAATCGGACAGAAGGTTATTGTCGAACTGGAAGACGGGAAAGAAGTGAAGGTTTCTATCAGTGGAATCAAAGAAGAGGGAACCCTAAGAAAACACAAGAAAAAACGTTAAATGGAAATGTAGATGAATATAAAAAATCTCTTTGAAGACTGTTGAGGGGGATCTGATTTGAGAAAACCTTTGAAATTAAATTGCTTTAAGATCAGCTTAGTTATTACTCTGCTGGTAATTACTATTTATCTGATAGGAGTTCCTTTCTTGGATTTAATGGAACTCAAAGCCCTGGATTTACGGTTTGTTTCTCGTGGTTCAGTGAAGCCAGGAAATGAGGTCGTAATTGCAGCTATAGATGAAAAAAGTGTTGATGAGCTGGGAAGATGGCCCTGGTCTCGGAAAAAGATCGCAGGACTTATTGATACCTTGACCAGATATGGGGTCAGGAGTATAGGTTTTGATATAGTATTTGCTGAACCTGATGAGAATTCTGATTTAGAGAGGACAGCTTCTTTTAAGAAAAAGGTTGAAGAATTGAGGATAACCAGTCGGGAATTAACAGAATATATATCCATGGCTGAGAGAGAGGCTGACAATGATGAGATACTTGCAAAGACTATAAAGAGATCGGATAGAATAATCCTGGGGTACTTTTTCCATACATCAAAAAAAGGGCTTGAGCACCTGAAAGAAGAAGAAATCAGTTTAGAATTAAAGAACATATTACCATCGAAGTATCCTTCTGTCAGGTATCAATCCAAGGAAGCTAAAAAGGTCTTTTTGACAGAGGCATATGCAGTAGAGAGCAACCTTAATAAGATCTCAACTACTGCCAGAGGAAGTGGTTATTTCAACATTTTTCCAGACAGGGATGGAACTGTCCGTTGGTGTCCTTTAGTGGTCCAATACAAAGACCAATTCTTTCCGCCGTTATCATTGAGGGTTCTACACCATTATCTCGGTTCTCCACTCTTATCACTTAAGATTGCAGATTATGGTATAGATGGGATCCGGCTTGGGGGGATTATGATCCCGACTGATGAAAAGGGGAGAATGCTTATTAACTATGCCGGTCAGCAAAAGACTTTTCCCCACTATTCTATTGCAGATATTCTGGGTAATCGTATCCCCGCTGCTAACTTAAAGGACAAGATTGTACTTGTAGGAGCAACTGCTACAGGAATCTATGATATGAGAGTTACCCCATTTAGCAGTGTATATCCCGGGATAGAGATCCACGCCAACGTTATCGACAATATACTTCGTCAGCATTTCCTGATTCGTCCGGACTGGACTGCTGTTTTGGATATTTTAGTTATTTTGGGGTTGGGACTGGTTCTGGGTTTTGTATTGCCTAAATTGAAAGCTGTCTGGGGCGCTCTTGCTACTGTCCTTTTCTTTTTTGGTTTCTTTACGTTGAATAGATATCTATTCGTGTACCAAGGGGTATGGATAAATATTGTATACCCTTTCTTGACTCTTCTCCTGGTTTATATTGGGGTAACTATATTCCGTTATATGACAGAGGAGAGAGAAAAGAAGAAGATAAAAGGGGCGTTTCACTACTATCTCACTGCTTCTGTGATTAATGAGATGCTAAAGAATCCAGAAAAGCTAAAACTTGGGGGAGAAAAAAAGGATCTTACAGTTTTATTCTCTGATATAAGGGGTTTTACCACAATCTCAGAAGGGCTATCTCCAGAGATGCTCGTTAAACTGCTAAATGAATATCTGACTGTCATGACAGACATAGTCTTTAAATACGATGGTCTCCTGGATAAATACATGGGAGATGCCATTATGGCGGTTTATGGGGCTCCGCTGGATCAAGAAGACCATGCCGAAAGGGCATGCTATACTGCCCTGGATATGATGGATGAGCTTAAAGTTCTCCAAGAAAGATGGGAAGCCGAGGGAACACCTAGATTCAATATAGGTATAGGCATAAACTCCGGGCCAATGGTGGTTGGAAACATGGGCTCACAGAGAAGGTTTGACTACACAGTAATGGGAGATAGCGTCAATCTGAGTTCCCGATTAGAGGGTGCTAACAAGCAATATAATACAAATATAATAATTGGTGAAGTAACCTATGAAAAAGTCAAGGATAAGTTTCTCTGTAGAGAATTAGATTCTGTGAGGGTTAAGGGAAAGGATCTGCCAGTTAAGATATATGAATTGGTTGGAAGAAACGAGGTGCCTGATGAGGTTAAAGACATACTTTGTCTATTTCACCAGGGTCTTGAAGAATACAAGGGAAGGAAATGGCAAGAAGCCAGTGAGACCTTTAATAAGGTTTTGGACCTGAAGCCAGATGATTACCCATCAAAACTCTACTTGAAGAGAAGCAAAAATCTGATGGAAGCTCCACCACCTGAAGATTGGGATGGGGTATTTACAATGGAGACTAAATAACTTATTAATTATCCCTTTACTTTTTATTGAAATAATGGTAATAAGATTTTCACCATATACAATCACAATTAATAATTGAAGAAAAAACGGGGGCTAATTTTTAATGCTTACCTTGATTATAACTATACATATAATCGTGTGCATTGCGCTGATTATGATTGTACTCTTGCAAACCGGAAAGGGCGCTGAGATGGGAGCCGCTTTTGGAGGTTCCAGCTCAACTATTTTTGGTAGTAGCGGACCTGGCAGCTTTCTTGAAAAATTAACCGCCGCCGCCGCCATTGTCTTTATGCTAACTTCTCTTACTCTGGCGTATTTTTCTTCTCAACGACCGGCTTCGTCGATTATGCAAGAGGGGTCTACACCGGCTAAACAAAATATTCCAAAATCCCCTGATTCTCCAAAAAACAAATAACAGGAACAACAATCCTGAAATTTGTGCCGAAGTGGTGGAATTTGGTAGACACGCCATCTTGAGGGGGTGGTGGGCAATCCCCGTGCGGGTTCGAGTCCCGCCTTCGGCACCATTCATATAGTTTATCCTTAAATTTAAGCATTTCGCTTAAATCCTTGACCCCTTGAATCCTTTTCATCGACCAATTCTTTGGGAGATGAACCTTAACTATCAGCAATTTCATTTTTCCCCAGATTGCCGACCCGGACACCGACAAGCCTTACCTTCTTGCTGGCCAGGTCAACCCTTTTGAGACAGGAAAAGGCCAGATGTTTTATCTCATCTTCCCTACTGAGAGGGTCGTTTGATGAGGAATGGGACGGGGGTCTTGGGAAATCACTTTTGCTGCCAAAAACTTACTTTTCAAGACCTGATCCCTAGACCCTGCGAAAGTACAATTTGTAGTCTTGAGTTTTGCCATGCCTTGAGGATTTGAGAAGGAGGGCCACTAAAAAATATCCCTGATATGAAAACATTCGTATCAAGGATGATTTTCATTTTTTCTTCCCTCGAGCTTTTAATATCGCATCCTTAATATCAGACTTTTTTAATCTGGCTTGTTTCCCTTTTTTTCTGGCGTCAGTAATTAGAACATCAAATTCATCAATGGATGGAGGCGCTATGTTTTTAAGAATAACAACATCCTTATCACCGACAACGACAAACTGAGCCCCAGCCTTTAAATTGAGTTGTTTCCGTATGTTTTCAGGAATAACAACTTGTCCTTTCTCGTTGCTCCTGTAATTCTAGGAATTAAAGAAAGACGCCTTCATAATCACCCCTTTGTGATTCGGGTTGGTAGAATTATCATCATTATACATTATAGCAAAAGAGTCACCTAATTACTGAGGATATATAACGTCCCGACTATACTATACTATTCTCCACTCGTCAGAATAAAACAGGTGGTTATGTGCAGAGTTATCTTTTGGAATGGACAATAGCCCTATTTGCCACAGCATTTTTTATACTTTTTCCCGCTTCCACATGGGCAGGGCTCATTGCGTCCAACTTTCTTTTCGGCTATCTTTGGTTTTGGTGGATTCAATAATATTTCTAAATCGGTAATATCCTCTGGTTTATCTGGTTCCAATCCAATTGTATATTTCCAACTGTTTTTTTCAAATATTGATGCTACTTCTTCCAATCTTTCTTCTGTTTGTACATGAACAACAGCGGGCTTCTTTCCCGTGCCTAATTTTGCCTTCTTTTCACCACTGAAAATTTTTGCCATCTCTTCACCATCAAAGATATTATAGGATTTGTCTAATCCTGCCTCTTTGCCTGTCATTTTTCTGAAGGCGGCAGTCTCCAATCAGTAATTGGTATAAATTTGCCACTCGCAGGATTGGTCTTGAAAACCTTATTGTAGTTCAACACATAATGCATAGTGGGTGTATATGTTATGGGCCCGCAGAGCCCTTGTGTATCGAAATCCTTCAGGGTTTCCAATGCACCCACAAGGCTTTCAGCATTTAAGTCCTTCCCTGCTCTCTTGATCCCTTCACAGAGAACAAGAGATCTAACCCACCCTACAGTGTAACTCCTGACTCCATAAAGTTTTAAAGCGTCTGGGAAATATTTCAGGCTTATCTCCGCCATATTCTTTGCCCCGGGGTTCTCTTCGTACCAGGAGCTGTAATGACTGGCACCTATGAAATTCTTTGCTTTTTCGCCAGCTATCTTAATAAGGTCTTCCGTGGTTGAAGCACTGATCCCAAAGACAGGTATGTTGAGACCAAACCTTTTTAATTCACTAAGGAGCAAGGCGACCGGTGGTGCAACGTGAAATATCAGGACATGGGTTACTCCCGCTTTCTTCATTGAAAGAACCTGAGAGGTAACATCAATAGCGCTTAAGGGAATTATCTCTGTATGAAGCTTTACGTTGAAAAACTTTGCCCATTTCTCGGCTCCTCTATGGGAAACTTTTCCCGATTCAATATCCGGATAGCAGCTGGCAATCTTCGGGCTTACGGGCTTCAACTCATTAAAAATATAATCAAAAACTACTCCCCATTCCATATCATACAGGCTGGTGGTCGGGAATATATATCTCTTATACGGTTCCATAACGGATCTGTCTGCGGCATATACTAATGAAGGCACCTTGTCCTTTTCAATATGCCGAAACAGTACCCTGGTCTCACCAGTGGAGACAGGGCCTAAAATTGCCAGCACTTGATCTTTAGATATCAGCTTCTTAAATGCCGCTACTGATGTGGGAATTGAATAACGGGAATCCTCTGCGATTAATTGTAACTTCCGTCCGTGTATGCCCCCTTGATCGTTTATGTATCTAAAATAGTTTTTGCTGGCTTCGACAACTGGAACAATGAAATTCGAGGTAGGCCCTGTGTGATCGCCTATTGACCCTATTTTTATCAAGGTATCCGTTACTCCCCTGACTTCCGCTGCCTTACCGTGTGAAGCGGTAATGAAAAAAATACTGCCTAACAATGCAATTGCCACAAATACCGTTCTTTTCATTTTTCACCTCTTTTCTTTATTACTTTAGCTACTGCAATACGCTTAATACTACTCTGACTTTCTCCATCCCGTAATAGCGACATATTTTTTTCCAACGGGGTCTGCTTTGTAAACCTTCCATGAATCCCCGCCTTTGTGGCTTACCGAACTGAAAGTGATAGGATTGCAGAGCCCACCAGTATCATAATTCTTTATGGTCTCTAGAGCATCTACGAAGACTTCTACATCCAGATCTCTACCAGCTTTCTTAAGCCCCTCTGTCATAATAGTCGAAACTACCCATCCATGCGTGTATAAGGGACCACGATAAGGCTTTTCTGTTCCTGGATTATATTTCAGAGTAATTTCTCTCATCTTTGCTACCCCAGGACCTTCACCGTACCAGGGAGAATTCGCATGAATTGAATATGCCTGATTTGCAGCTTCACCAATGTAATTCAGATCCTCCGTAGTCATTGATGCCCAACTATTAAAGACCGGTATATTTAGACCAAACTTCCTTAATTCTCGTAATAAGGTCACAGCCGTAGAGGTGATACTCCCGACACTAAGTACACAGTTGACCTTATACCTCTTTAAGTTCATAACCTGGGAACTGGCATCTATTGCACCAGCCATCAGGACCTCCTTGGTTACAGGTTCTAAATTGTACTTTTTTAATCTCGGTAGCGCAGCCCTCATATCAATTTTACCTACCTCTGTATCAGGATAAATCAAGCCGATTCTTGGTTCCTTTAGTCCATAGTCTTTTATAATATAGTCGACAAGGACTCTTATCTGCCCCTCATAGGTATCACTGGTAATAAAGATGTACCTTTTAAAAGGCTCAACAGCGATTTCAGGCATTGGTAGAGCTATAGTTGGTAATTTCTCTTTTTGCATCTTGCTCCAGAGTACATTAAAAAACCCCCCAGACCCAGGACCTATATAAGCAAATATATTATCCTTATAAACCAGCTTCTTAAATGCAGCAATAGTGGCGGCAATTGAATAACGGTCATCTTCTACAATCAGATCTAATTTTCTTCCATGAATACCGCCTCCTTCATTAATAAACCTGACATAGCTCCTTATCCCCTGAGTGAATGGAACAGTTGCAGATGCAGCAGGCCCTGTTTGATCAAGAACAGCACCAATTTTGATTGATTTGTCTGTTACACCTCTGACCTCTTTTGCTTGACTCAACCTTGTGCCTGCAAAAAAAAGAAGGATCAGTACTAATATTGAAATAATAGATAACCTTTGCATGATTCCCCCCTTTCACGGTGGTGAATTAAAAATTGACCTAACGTTACTTCGCATTGACGGGTATTCTTAAAAGGCTCCTGTTGGATAGCCGAGGGACTGACAATAGATTGAATGTCTTGTGGCCGTTCCACAGGGAATTATTCGGAAAAGGGGCTAATGGCGGCGCTGTTGATTTAGTTGGGTAAAATGATACCTCTCCATGTACCTTCCAAAATGCCCCTGTTTCAGTGGTTATGGGGAGAAGTAGGACCTACGCTTTGGAAAAGGCGGTTTAGGTACGCTGTGTAGATAAGACGAACTCAATAATCCTCTCGAGCGAACTCCCCGGTCCGAAGACCTCTGAAATTCCGGCATCCTTGAGCTTAGGAACATCTCCTGGTGGAATGGTCCCTCCCAGAATGACTGGAATATTGTACTCTCCCTTTTGCCTCAGTATTTCAACAACCCTGGGGGCAAGGATAGAGTGATTTCCTGAAAGGGTGCTTAATCCAATTATATCTGCATCTTCTTGTAAAGCTGTCTCGACAATCGCATCGGGCATTTTGTTTCCAACGTAGATTACCTCCATGCCTGCGTCCCTCAATGCCTGGGCAACAATTATGCTACCCCGCCAGTGTGCATCAAGTCCGAGGCGCGCCATAACAACGCGAATTTTCTTATCCATCTTCCTGCCTTTCCAAATCTTACTGTCTCTTGGTTTCAACTACGCCTTGTAACTGGCGTATAATCAATCTGTCGGTAAATCTGAGGTCTTATTTTGGACTCCCTCACTGTATCCTTCAATGGTGAGATTGTGTTCATGTCACTGTTCATAGTGGTGAACCTGAAAAAATCTGAAACTCAGAAAAGGGGAGGGTACCATGTTCCGAAGTGCGACTTTAAAACAGCCGAAATTTCCCCTTCAGTAACTCGCTCCTTGACACAATCTACAATAACCTCCATAAGATTTTCACCTGCCTCACAAGCCTTTGCGAGAGTGTCCAGTGCGGCTTTAACTTTCTGAGCACTTCGTTCCTTCTTTATCCTTTCAAGCTTTCTCCTCTGAACTTCAACCGTCTCCGGCACCTCAAAAAGCTCGATTGGTAAAACCTCATCCTCAATACGGTAACAGTTCAATCCTACTACTTTCATTTTTCCAGTCTCAATGTCCTTCTGGTATTCATAAGCAGATCGGGCGATTGCACCATGAATCCACCCTGACGAGACGGCCTTTACGATTCCTCCCATAGAATCGATTTCATCTACCAGGGAAAGTATTCTTTTCTCAATCTCCTCTGTGAGGGATTCTACGAAGTAGGACCCTCCGAGGGGGTCCACCGTATGGGTAGTTCGAGTTTCATGCTGCAGGATGTGCTGGGTCCTAAGTGCCGTTAAGGACGAAAGTTCGGTAGGTGTACACAGGGCTTCATCATAAGCGTCTACATGAACGGACTGTGCCCCACCAAGAACGGCGGAAAGAGCCTGGTATGCAGATCTCGAGATATTGTTCAGGGGCTGCTGCGCTGTAAGGCTGACACCAGCCGTCTGCACGTGAAAACGAAGGGCACAGGAACGAGGGTTTTCGGCACCAAAACGGTCTTTCATGATCTTGTTCCATATCCTTCTCGCGGCCCTGTATTTGGCAATCTCCTCAAAAAAATCACTGTGAGAGGAGAAGAAGAAGCTAAGCCTTGGTGCAAAACTGTCAACCTGCAATCCCCTCTTGATCAGTTCCTCGATGCAACCAATCGCATTCTGGAACACGAAAGCGATCTCCTCTGCAGCCGTACACCCTGCCTCCCGGTAATTATAACCCGCAAAACTCACCGGGTTCCACCGGCGGGCATGGTGTGCACAGTACTCAATAGCATCACAGCAGAGCTTGAAAGAGGCATCGGGGGGCAAAACCCCAGGTGCAATGGTTATTGCTGTCTCCATCATAAAGTCATTCTGGCTGGTTCCTGTGAGACGATCGAGAGGAATCCCCATTGATTGTGCATAGGCAAAATACATAGATTGAACGGAGATGTTGCAGATTGGCTGGCAAGTCACCAGAGAAACACTGACCTGATCGATCGGGATTCCGTTGAAGAGTATTACCATGTCCTCAACTGTGTCAATGGCGACACCACCTCTTCCCGTATCCGCCTCGGCCATAGGATCGGTGGAGTCATAACCCCTGAGGGTAGGATAATCGAACGTTCCGTTCAGCCCCGTTGCTCCCTGATCGAGTAAAAATCTGTACCGTTTGTTGGTCTCTTCAGGGGGGCCAAAGCCCGCTAATTGCCTCATGGTCCAAAGTCTTCCCCTGTACATATCCGGATAAACCCCTCGCACAAAGGGTGGCTGTCCGGGAAAGCCAATGTCCTGAAGGTAATCCATTTTGGCGATGTGGTTAGGGGTATAGATGGGCTCGACAAGAACTCCAGAAAGGGATTCAAATTGACCATCCTCATCCTTTTTGGGGAGCCCGTTCTTCCACGTTTCTGTCTCCCTTTCGATCTGTTGCAACGATTGCTCGTTGAAAACACGATGACGTTCTTCCATATCTTGACCTCCATATAAGCAAAGATTGAACTACTGCCCCCGGTCAAAACCTATAGAATTTTCTTCTGCTAAGTTTTGTATCGAGATTTCAGAGCCGAAGCTAAATAATACCTCTCTGTAGTTTGTTACAGGGTAGTTTATTATTTTTGCCAGTTTAACGGTCCGTCTGGCCAGTACCCCTGCTCCATTTAATCCTGTTCATTTTTCAATATTCCAAGTTTGTCTTTAGGATCAAATTAAGGAAGCGGTTTCCTCCAGCCTCCTACAGGTACCATAATCTTTTCCTTAAGATCTGCCTTGAATATTATGGCAGAATCACTTGCCTTATGATTTGTAGGAGTAATGGTTAAAGGGGCACCTATCCCCCCTACCTCCAGGTTTTTTGTAGATTCGAGGGCTTCAATAAACTTCTCTCTGCTTAAGTCCCTTCCAGCCCTTCTTAACGCATCTTCAGTGAGTATGGAGTTTACTATACCTTCTGCAAAACCTATGTCAGTAGCCTTCCAGCCTGGATAATATTTAAGTGATATCTTTTTTGCCTTTATCATTCCTGGTACATCATTATCCCAGGAGACAAAAGCATGAACCCCCAAAAACCCTTCTGCAATTTTACCAAGGGCTTTCGGAATAGTCTCTGAGCAATTATAATAATAGCCTATGTGCACCGGTTTATAACCATATACATTTGAAAACTTCATAAAAGCGATAGACATGACCGGTGTCCCTATCATAATGGCATATTCTGCCCCTTTCTTTTTTACATTCAGGGCTTGAGACGAAGCATCCACAGCCCCAATGGGAATAACCTCTATAGCTACCGGTTCTAAACCATGGTGTTTAAGCCGTTTGGTTAGCCCATCTAAGACCTCTTTTCCATAGCTAACATCAGGGTATCCAATAGCTACCTTAGGGCTTTTCGCCCTCAGGTCTTTTACTATGTAATCTATTAAAACAGCAGTGATGTCATCATGGGAAGGACCTCCAGTAAATATATATTTCTTTAAAGGCTCTGTCATTACGCGAGACTTGCTTATAACAATACAGGGTATCTTATTCTTAGCTATTTGTTCAGACAGAGCAAGGGTTTGCCCTGTTCCTCCAACACTGAGACACACAAATACCTTATCTTTAAAGACCAATTTTTTAAATGCTGCGATTGCTCCAGGTATTGAGTAACGATCATCTTCTTTTAAAAATTCAATCTTTCTTCCATTAACCCCACCCCGTTCGTTGAAATCTCTAAAATAGGCCTCAATAGCTTTGCTAATTTGCAAAGTGGTTTCAGCCGCTGGACCTGTATAATCTAAAATATGCCCGAGCGCTATCGTATCATCGGTCACACCCGTCGTATCACCGGCTTGTATAACACGGGTTGTGGAAAATACCCATAACAAAACTAAGAACAGGATTATTAAGGGAAATACACTCTTTTTATTCATTTTCTCCCCTCCTTATAAATTCGTTTTATTATGCCACATAACACACTATAGTGAATGACATAAATAAGTTAACATCCAGCATTTGTCATTGCGAACCAACTGAAGCAATATCTTGGGATTGCCACGTTCCTTTGACTTCGCTCAGGGCTTTGGCTCACTCGCTCCTCGCAATGACTACTTTTCGAGGTTGTTCACTATAGACTCCTGTCTGGTGATGGAGTGGCTGCCCTAGGGGTTCAAGCGAAGCTTGGAAAGGAAGAAGCCGCCGACTCCTGTCGACGGAGGTTTATCGTAAAGGTTATAATATAGGGGGGGTGTGATGTCAAGTTTATAATAATGTTAATATATCGCCACTATCACTCTGACGGTTTCATCCAGTCGGTAATGGGTATAAGTATAGCGTTGTCAGTGTCGGCTTTGTAAAACCTGCAATACTCATTTCCCTTGTGTTTATCGGGGCCATAGGTAATCGGTCCGCACAAACCTTTAGTATCGAAGTTTTTTATGCTTTCTATGCCCTCCACCAGCGCTTCAGGTGTCAAGTTCTGCCCTGCCCTTCTCATCCCTTCGCTCAAAATCAAGGCGTCCACCCATCCCTGGACATAATATTTGGGACGATATGGTTTTTCCGTTCCGGGTTCGTATTTCAGGGTGATCTTTCTCAATTCAGCCATCGCCGGTGCATCTTCATACCAGGAGTTATAGGAATGGACTCCAATGAAGCCCTCTGCCGCCTTGCGAGAGACCCTCAGAAGATCCTCACTGGTCGTATAGTAAGTTCCGATCCATTGGGTTTTAAATCCTAGTTTAAAGGCATCCCTTAGGACTGCTGCCCCCGCGGCTGGCTCTAGATGGAGAATAACATAATCAGCTTGTGCCCGCTTCAGACCGAGCACTTGAGTACTCGCCTCCAATGCTCCTAAAGCGACTAACTCCTTATCCACTATCTTTAAGCCAAAAGACTTGGCCTCCTTCTCTGCAGCAGCGAAACCGATTTTACCATAGTCCAAATCCAGACAGGCCATGGCTATTCGAGGATTTTTTACTTTTAAAACATTCATTAGATAATTAAATATGATCTTAATCTCGTCCTCATAACTGGCAACAGGTGTAAAGAGGTATCGCTTAGTCGGGTTAACCTGAATCTCTGCCAGACTCACAGTGAAACATGGCACCCTTTCTTTCTCTATCTTTGACCATAGGGCTTTGGTCATGGAAGTACCCCCTGTCCCGAGGATAGCAAGCACTCCGTCCTTTGATACCAGTTTCTTAAATGCGGCCACAGCTATAGGTACTGAATAATGATCATCTTCTATTATGAGCTTTATCTTTCTCCCATTTATTCCTCCCTGTTCATTAACGTGCGTGAGATACATCTTAGCCCCTTTCGTTATCGGGACAGTCAGAAACGTTGAAGGACCTGTCTGATCGAGTATCAAACCAATCTTTATAGTGTCTTTGGTAACACCCCTCATCTCCGCAGAGTCTGCGTAGTTGCTTCCCAAAAGGAACATCAAGGCTATTACCGAAAGACATATGGCCGCAAAAGTACACCCCCTAACCAAAAGTTCTTTTTTCATAGTTATATCCTCCTGTTATAATACGTTTATTTGACAGTTAACGTATTCCAGTCCACCCTGAAAAATGAAAAATTTCTTTTGGAGCGAACATGAGCAGGATGAACTAAGTACCTTTCCTCATCTTCAACAGTTCTGCAAATGTTTCAACCCTTGTTCTTAACTGACCGGCACTGTAATTTCGAGTATCATAGGCATCTCCCTCCAGGACCAACACGGGTATACCTAACCTTTCCTTTATCGTCTTTTTTCCCATCAATGGATGAATGGCATATGGACGACATGAATACGGATAACAGAGAATAGCCCCATCCACATTCCATGCTTTACAGTAATCTGCAAAATAGTCTATTGCTCCCTGTGCAGAATACATCAGCCCTCGTCTAAACCACCCTTCCATTACCTTCTGGCCAAAGTCGGTTGCTTTTCCTCTTGTTGTACGCTCCTCCGGGGTTATCCAATCGATAAAACATAGAGAGATAGCCAGTCCAAGACTTTCTACCATCTTGAGTACAGATGCATCAACAGCCATCCGGAGCCCAAAGTATATCTTGGGAGCACCCTTTTCAACTACTCCCTCGCCCCTTTCTATCCGTTCTTTCGTTTCTCTAATCAATGTAATCAAGGCAGTATTCGCATCTTCTCTTTTCCTCATAGGGCTGCCAGTCAGCCAGAATGGAAGGTTAATAACAGCTTGACTGATTGCCTGAGGATCGCTTTTTCCCACCATCTCTGCCAGGGTGCTAAGGTTATAATAAAACTTTCCTTGGTCTCTGCGACCGGCCTTGCGCATCTCTTCTGTTATCGTATAACCTGTTACCTCCTCTAGTCTTTTAAAAACTTTCTCCAGCTGACCTCCGCTATATCGGGTCATCCTCTCGCTCAAGTGATCAGGCCATTCCCCCCACTGGGCGTCCAGGCAACCGTCCATATAAACGGTAGGGATACTATAGAGTTCAGCTAAAAGCTGGTCTGCTTCCGCAGCCTGATCACAATACCAACCAGATGAAATCATCAAGTCGGGTAATGGCAGTATCCCTTTTGCAATGGCTCCCACATGGGTCTGCCAGAGGGCACAGTGAGCAGATCCTACACCCAGTCCAGTCTGTTCACCTGCTTCCATAATCGGGCTGAGTTTGTCAAAGATCATGCCCATACCGACATTCAGTACTTCTCCATATGCACTGATAAAGACATCGCCCGATAGCTTCTCAATTGCCATCAACATGGCACCAGGAAAAGGCCAGTCAGTATAGATGACCTTCCTGTACTCCTCCCGACATAAAGGTAAGGATACAAGCTCCTCCATATATACTCTAAGAAACTTCCGTACACCCTCAAGCTCAATATCGAAACTCTCCCGAACACGTTTTTCTGCCCGGCTTATGTCCTCCTTCCCTATCCCGAGGATATCAAACGCCTTGTCTATCCTGGGCATTTCCTTCTTTAATTCTTCATCCTCATAACCACATAATTTCAAAAAATCTGTATACATAAATTTATTCCCCCTCTAGTAAAATTTGTACCCGTTCCTTATAGCTTATTGATTATCACTCTGTATTTAAATGCGACTATCTAACGAGACCTGGTTTTCTTCATCATTAAAGAGCTTTTCCTAAAAACCCTTCTTCCAGGAGAATAGAAATGATCAAAACCATGAGGAGCCAATATCAAGTTAATCGGTTTTTATCCACCCGGTTACAGGGGCAAACTTTCCGCTTGCAGGGTCAGCCTTAGAGATTTGCGCTGAATTCATTCCTTTATGATTGGTAGAACTAAAATTCATAGGACCAGATAGCCCTTTCATATCAAAATCTTTTAGTGTCTCAAGGGCTGTTACCAACCGCTCTCCATCTATATCCCTGCCGGCCCTTAAAAGTCCTTCCTGCAACACCATTCCAATTGTCCAACCGTATGTATGGAGTTTCCCTCTATACTGTTTTTCTGTGCCAGGCTCATACTTGAGTGTTATCTTCCTCATGAGAGCTACACCCTCACCCTCATCATACCACGAGGCCCAAGGGGATATTACATAGTATTTTTCAGCTCCTCCGGCAGCCATGTATATCACCTCTTCAGAGGCTGCGGCCACGTTAGCAAAAACAGGCACGTTCATACCAAACTTTTTCAATTCCCGGAGCAGTAAACCAGCAGGTTGAGGGATAAAACCACACAATATAATGTTGTTTACATTATGCCTTTTTACAGCATCGGTAAGAGGCACGGTGACATTTGCAGCAGGACCAGTTTGATCAGAAATCATTCCGATCTTTAGGGTGTCATCAGTTACACCTCTGACCTCTCCTGCATTGCCCGACCTTACATTTGCAGATAAATAACAGATTAGTAGCAATGTGAATAAAACAACCGATAATTTTTTCATGGTTCGCTCCTTTCATAGACATGAATTGACTATATCCTTCCTCAATCATTTACGAATAGCATCTAATTTTTCAGCTATTGATTCCGTCATTGAGGTAAGAATTTGAATTTTACTAATTATCTCTTCCTGTTTGTTGTCAGCTTTAGATAATTCTCGTGTTCCTGTGTCAAGCGGAATAGCTTCTTGTTCTTGATCCAAATATTTCTTTTTCGAGACAATGTAACCTTCTGTTAAAATATCTGCAAACTGTTGAGAAATTTTTTCGGGATCGCCCCCTTTGTCACGCCTATACCATTTATATAACCAATTACACATGCCGAGAATAGCATTTACAAATATCCTTGGGTCTGATACTGGCTTAAATACCCCTTCCCTTATACCGTTAGAGTATATATCCTCTACTATTTTGTTATACTGTCGTTTTTTCTCCGATATCGATTTTTGAAAATCAGAAGGAAGTGCCGATTCCTCTTCAAAAAAAATCTTCGACCACGTTTGGTTTCCCATTACGAACCTTCCATGGTATTTGATGATCTCGGTCATTTTTTCAGTTGTGGTCATATCAGATTGAGCTATTTTCGAAATATCATCTATTGTTTCCTCGAGCGCACCTTCATATAGCCTTACCAGAAGTTCTTCCTTGTTTTTGAAATAATAATAGATGATGCTTGTAGCTGCACCCATTTCTTTCGCCAGATCCTTCAGAGAGGTTGCATGGTATCCTTTTTCATAGAAAAGTTTCTTTGCTGCTTTTATAAGTTTATCTTTTGTAGACACAATATACTCCTTAAACAGATTAAATTTACTGTTCAATCAATAAATTTTTAATAATATTAAGATAAATATCCAAATTTGTCAACGATAAATCATATAATGCATAAAAATGCTTCATATTAAAGGCGAGTTATTTTAAATATACAGATTAATCTGTAAAATAATGGGCTATTTAAAGTCATTGAAAAAATAGTGGGAGAACCTCAATGGTTAAACGCTGGGGAGGTATTCGCTGATTTAGGTTAAAAGAATAGGGAGTAAAGGGATATTAAGCAGGTTATCTGGCTTTCTTTTTGCTCTTTAGAATGGCTATCGTGGCTCCCCAGCCGCCAGCCTCTGGAAGCGCCTGGGAAAAGGAATGGACATGGGGGTTATTATTCAAGAGCGAATGAACTATTTTTCTCTGGATGCCCCGCCCCTTGCCATGGATGATACGCACCTGAAAGATACCGTGACTAAGGCATTCCTTTAAGTATTCTTCCAATAATGATGGTATATCCCTGGGCGAGAATGTGTGAAGGTCTATAGTGTCTTCTATAGGAATTCTAACTGGTTCATCAAAAGGAATACTGTATTCCAAGTTAATGCCTTCCTATTTAATTAGATAGTAGAGTATTTACTTTTAAAGACCTCTGCAGCTCTAAATAACTGTTCATCATCCTTATATGCTCTGAAGTTTTCTATGGAGTCCAAATCTATTTCTTCTATACCATTTTTACTTATAAAAAGAGGAAGTCCGAGACATAGTTCACTTTTCCCTATGCATGTTTTCTTAGTCAGAGTTACAATATTGCGGATATTGCTGAAAAATGCTTTTATGATTGCTATTACAGCAATCCCAACAGGAAAATCCGCCCTTCCTCCACAGTAGTATTCAATAATTGGTTTAACAGATAACCGTGTAGGTATAGGATAGCTGTTGATATAATTAAAGACCCCTTCATCCCCCTTCCGAACCATCTCATAAGCCTTGTTGTATACCTCATCCACATCTGGATTATCCTTAAGGGTAGAAGATACATTTTTCAATATTTGGGGTGCTGGTGGTTCGCAATTTATCCGAAGCATACTCTTATAAATTACCATACCTTTCAATTCATGATTGCCGCCAACCAACCCATCTACAGAGATTTCTACAGGCAAATTTAACTCGTTCCTTATTTCTCTCCCAAACCTCATAGAATCCAACACAGGTCCTATGGCAACAACCCTCCTGAAATACCTGGAAAAGACCCACGTGCATAACTCATTTGGATTGCTTACCACTATTACCATTTCAGGATCACGGGAAGGATTTTCTTTAATAGATTTAGCACAATTATCAAAAATAGTCTTATTCACATGCATCAGTGTTGTTCTATCGGAGGCCTTACCTGTACCTTTTGGAATAGTCTTCCCCGAACACATTATTAGAAGTTCCCCATCAACTCTATCATAAGAATCGACAAATTCGATATTTGGTAAAACCCCATCCATCCCGTCTTTTAACTTTTCAATCAAGGCGTAATAAAAGTTCTTGTCTTTCCCTTGAGAAGCCTTTTTTGGCCTGCCGAATAGCTGGATCTTTTTGCAGTCTGGTAATGCTTGTTCCCTTAGGATAAGCTTGAGAATTTCGCTTCCCATTGCTCCGCTTACACCAATAATAGTTACAGTTTTAAATCTGCCTACAGCACCATAAAGGTCTTTTTTGTACTTTAGCTTTTTGGAAAAGTAGATCCTGTCTCTTGAAAGATTTTTTTTCTCTTTGTGTCTTGGATAGCATCTGGACAAGTACTTAAAAGTGACCCCTGTCTGTTTTGGATCTACTAATTTCCCCCCAGTCTCGAATTCTATATAAGGATTATGTATTTCTTGCACTTACCCCTCAACCCTTGGGAAAATAGGTTCAATCTTTGAGACGATGGTGTTCTCTCCTATTTTACCCCACTCGGTTATATCCTTCAATCTCTGAGTGTGTAAATCCTCTTTTATCCCTAAAGATGCCCATATCTTCTCCGCAGTTGTTGGCATAAAGGGAAAGAGAAGAACAGTAATAACCCTAAGGGCTTCTACGATATTGTACAATACGGCATTCAATCTTTCTGTTTGATTTTCTTCCTTTGCCAGGATCCAGGGCGAAGTCTCGTCTATGTACTTATTCACAGCGGCTATGAATCCCCAGATAACAATTAATGCCTTGTTAAATGCCAGTTGAGCCATCTGATTAATTACGTCTTTAACAGTCTTTGAAGCATCATTTCTCAATCTTTCATCAATCTCCAGATGTCCGGCTGGGTTATGAAGTGCCCCTCTAAAGTATTTAATAACCATTGCCAAACTGCGACTCACCAAATTCCCAAGGTCATTTGCCAGATCAGAATTCAATCTATTAACCAGGGCACTCTCGCTGAAATTGGCATCCAATCCAAAGACCATCTCCCGCATAAGAAAATACCGAAAGGCATCGAGACCATACTTGTCTTTTAAGCTGAGGGGTTTTATGATATTCCCAAGACTCTTGGATATCTTGTTTTCATCTATGTTCCAGTAGCCATGAACATTTAAATGATGGTATGGTTCAATGCCAGAAGCCTTCAGGATGGTTGGCCAGTAAATACCGTGGGGTTTCAATATATCCTTCGCGATCAGGTGTTGGGCTGATGGCCAGAATTTGTGATAAATGTCAGAGTCAGGATAACCAACAGAGGTTAGATAATTGATAAGGGCATCAAACCAGACATAGGTTACATAATCTTCGTCAAATGGCAGAGTTATCCCCCAATCCAGCCTTGATTTTGGACGAGAAATGCACAGGTCTTCTAAAGGGTCTCTCAAGAAGGCCAATACCTCATTGCTGTATCTTTCAGGGCGAATAAAACCAGGGTGAGAGTTGATATGCTCTATCAACCAATTCTGATACTTGCTCATTCTAAAGAAATAGTTCTTTTCCTTTATAAACTCAGGGGCAACCTTATGATCCGGACATTTGCCATCTGCAAGTTCCTTTTCATAGTAAAAACGTTCGCATCCAAAACAATAGTATCCCCCATATTCGCCAAAGTAAATATCCCCCGCATCATATACTTTCTGAAGAATCAATTGAACGACTTTCTTATGGTTTTCATCGGTTGTCCTGATAAAGTAGTCATTAGAAATGGAAAGCTCCGGCCAGATATTTCGGAATAGCATGCTTATCCTGTCAGTATATTCTTTTGGGCTTTCTCCAGCAGCCTCGGCAGCTCTAACAACTTTATCGCCGTGCTCATCCGTTCCTGTAACGAAAAAAGTTTCCCCCCCGGATAATCTGTTGAAACGGTTGAGAACATCTGCGGCAATGGTAGTGTAGGCATGACCCAGATGAGGTTCAGCATTTACATAGTATATAGGAGTGGTTATATATAATGTTTTGCTCATGTCTCAAACTCAACATTTACCTTAAAGATTTTTTTGGCGGGGAGATTAATAATGTCTTTAATGGCTGTTTTTTTTGATATATCAGCGAGACTATCTCTAATCTTCTCTTTGGACTCACCAATGAAAGTAAACCATAGATTATACTCGTGCTCTCTTTTGTAGTTATGAGTTATGCCCCGATATGAATGTAATACTTTAACAAATTCTTCAATCTTTTCAGGGGGGACCCTGGCCGCACACAGTGTGCTTGTAAAACCCAGTTTCTTTGAGTCAAAGGAAGCACCAAGGCGTCGAATATAGCCTTTATGTATCAATTGCTTAACCCTCTCTATCATATTGTCTTCAGAGATATTTAATTCCTCTCCCAGCACTTTAAATGGTCTGGAATTGATGGGGAATTTAGACTGAATCCTATTCAATATATCCCTGTCTTGCCTGTCCATGTCAGTTTGCCGTGTACTTGTTCAACGAGATGCATCAGCCGCACTGGGCAACCAGTATGATACAAAAACGAAACAGGCTAATCCCATGTTGGCTGGATGCTTTTGTTGTACACCGTTTTTTATTTTCCTTTAATTAATTTGTCAAGTTCGTTAGCATAAGCGATCAATATTTTATTAACCTCTTTCATTGATGTAACAAGATTTGCAAAGTCAGGATATCTTTTTTGTAATTCTTGAGGTGACTTGTTTTTGTTATTTGGATCTTCTTTCTCTGCTTCCAACCATCGCCTAAATCTTGCTTGATGTTCTGTTAAGTGAGGGCGTAATGCCTCATTCAGGATTTTTCTTGTCAAACCGATTAATGCGGAAGTAGGATCATGCTCTCTTAAATATTTCCCAGGAACTGATTTTATTTCCTCTCTGATAATCCCAAATAATTTATACCATGAATCGTAAACTTCCTCTATGACGTCATTATTTTCATCGATAGGGATGGCTGCTTTCCTCGTTGTGAGTTCTATGTAAATCCTGTTGGCGATGTATAAATTTTCATCATTTCTTTCAACCTTGAAAACCATTTTGGGCGAGCTAGATATTTCAACTTGCATTTCATGCCACCGGAACCATTTTGAAAAGTTTCTCTTGATATAAACTGTAAGGAGGATTAACGCCGCTATGATCGTAATGATAATCCAATCACTTTCAATGATCAGTGACGGTTTGGCGTAATTAAATGAAAGTCGGATGAGTTCGTGTGTTGATGCTATATCGTTCATTCGCATGTATTCCTTTGCATTTGGGAAATGGTCATATTAACAATTTTGCCTGTTTCACTTCTTGCGGTAAATGCTTTTTCAATATGCCCTTGCATAATTACTCTATCATCAGTCCAATCCTGTGCAATGGCGTAACCCGACTTAAAATTTTCAGTCAGTCGCGATGGAACTAAATATGGATGATAATTGTCTAAGCCATAGTCCGAATGAGAAGGAAGAAATAAACCGAGAACACCAGAGTAGTTACCCCCCACTTTATAATTCAAAGCACCTGCGATCTCCCAGTCAACATGCTTTCTGCCTTTTGTTTTTGCGCCAATCAAAACAATCAAAACAGTGGTATCTGAGAGGTATTTCCTTTGAATGAGTTGCTTGATATAGTCAGCGCTGTTACCAGAATCAATATCGCCATCATCGACAGATTTACTTACTACCAAATCACCAAACAAATTTTCAAATCGTTCTCGATAATTTTGGTCGTCATGATGATAGTAACTGACAAATGATTTTCTCTTTGTTATGTTTTTAGGCAGAATAGTTCCCCAACTGTATAGTCCATTATTGTAAGTAAAAACATTTCCCCTTATCCATTCCCCTTTTTCATTTCTTGTCATTATTGAGATTTGTGATTTTTCCTTGGTTCTATTTACCAGCCAATGCCGCTGATGTACTTCGCCTTCTGAGAGATTATGTCCATCATATTCATAGGCGAAGACATCTTTAATGAGATTTACGTCTTCTCTAAAGGAAAGCTTTGTTACAAAATATTCTCTGTTGCTTGCCATATCAGCTCCAAATAAAAGGAGGTTCTAGGTTCTATTTTCATAGTATATTGCTTCTTCGCATGTCCGAAATTTCGTTATGCGGGAAATAATTCAATCTGTTTTTTGAAAGTTTCAATTGGCCTTATAAGTTTATATTTTTCAACGATATGGTCTGGAATTGGCAGTCGGTCAAGGTTGCGTGGTTCAACTTTTATTGCACCCGAGCCATAACTTTTGCCTACAAGTTTTAAATTATTTAGGGTATCAGGATGATTTAATGCTTGCCATAAGTTGTCAATGTATTCTTTGTCATCAAAATTTGGATAGACGCAAAGAAACCCTGTTAGCGGAAGAATACCGGCTTCATTTTTAATAAATCTTGTATTTCTTCTGCCAAGGTAGGCGAAAAGCAAAGGTGGAACTTTTCTTTTTTCCATCTTGTACCAAGGTTTACGCTGTTTAATAAGTGGGCGATTTGGCAATTCGAGATTTTCGCCAACCTTTAAATAGTCTAAAACTGCTTTAGGCAGTATTTTATGTCCAGTTATTGAGAGTAAGTATATTGGACGGTCTTTTTCTTTCAAGATGTTAATATCGGTTATTGTAATTATGTTTCCTTTTATGTCTCTTGTCCTGCCAATTGCAGTTTTTAAAAAATCATTAGGAATTTCACGTATCTTAACTTGCTGACTCGTAAAAAGGAAAAACTCATTTGCGCCTGTAGCAATTCCACGCATAACTTTTGCGAAGTCATTTAGATGAAACTTAAAGCTATTATACTTTTGTTCTGGTCTCGAAAACCCTGTCTCTAAGGCTTCTTCAAGATGGCGGTTGGTAATTTCGATTGTTTCTAATTCTTGTTTTTTGAAGCCAGAAGAAATGAATTGAAGTAAGTCATCAGAATATGCCTGTTTAGCTTTTACCCAAAACAATTTTTTATTTGGCTTAGCATTTTTGATTAAGAATATTATAGCGTTAGTATCGACATTTGGAAAAGGAGTAGCCCCTTCATCAAAAGTAACAACACATTCAATACAATATTTGTCTGAAATCCAGCGCCACAGCTTATTAGCAAATATTCCCTCGCAGGTATCAGCAGGCATAATGAATGATAATTTCCCATCTGCTTCTAAGTGGTTCAATGCTTGCAATAGGAAGTAAATATGATAACCGGCTCTACCATCAATGACAAAACCTGTTATGCTTGCACAAAGTTTCTTTAGGAATGTTTTTGTTTCATCGTCAATGCGGTGGTGTCTTATGTATGGCGGGTTTGCAACAATTGCCTTAAATTTTCTTTTAGGAGGATTTTTTATAAAATCACGCAATTCAACATGGCAATTTGAATCAATATAGATATTGTCTGACAATATTTCGGGGTCAATATCAGTTCCGAAATATGAAATATTGGGACTGTGCAGTCTTTTTAAGGCGTCAAAAAATGCGCCTCTACCAGTTGCAGGGTCAAAAATTAATTCAGTACTTTCTGCAACATATGAAACCATCGCCTCCGCAACCCAATGGGGTGTCCAAAATTGGCCCTTGTCACGAAGTTTTTCTCTTTCGTCCCATGCGACGGGTATTTTTTGATGTGTTTTTAGTCCTTTCATTCCATTTTTCTCAAAAGGATTAATGCATCATGCGTGATGTCGAGAGAACCGCCTTCAAATTTTACATACGGCAGAATATGCCCGTTCTTATCTTCAATAAAATCTGGAACCAAACGCGGTTGCTCAACGGATATTCCAAGAGGATACGCATAGCGATAATAGAACTTGTAGATTGCTTTCTTGGTTGTCGCCCCACCTGGAGCTTGAAAAGTTTGAACAGTTGGCTCTATCAGCCCTTCTCGCACAAGTCGTTCAGCTTCATCAAATGCTAAACCATATGCCCTGTCAAAAAATACGTGCCAGACATGAATTGGAACATTGTTTTCTTCTTGCCATCTTGCTAAAGGTATACGGTCTTCTTCTTTTATAATTACAGTTGGCAGTACAGCAGTTTTTGGAAGACCTGCTTTGCCTCCAAGCCGTTTCTGAGGTTTGAGTGGAGTATTGTAGTTAGGCATTTTTTCTGCTATCCACAATGAGTTTTCACATTCAACAGCTACAACAGCTTTGTTTATTAGGTCTTGCAGGTTATTTTCAATAATGAATGGCAATTCTTCATCGCCTCCAATGTTCTGTAAAAAATTGTCAACAAAAGCTTTGTCTGCTATTTTGAAAACCAAAAGGTCAGGACGTTTAATGTTTCTAAGTCCAGCAGCTTCAAGCCGCTCAAAATAAAGCTCAAATGCTCTTACATCGTCTGTTGGTGCTGTTCCACTTGGTCCGTAGGGAATCGCATAAAATTGATTAGTTCTGTTTACTGCGTCAATAAGGCGTTTTTCACTCCAAACACCTTGAGACCACCGCATTAGGAAGTCGCTGCCTCGAAGTCTTCTTGGGTTAAGCCAAAAATCTATCCAACTAATGTCTTTAAAGCCACGGAGTACAAGTTCAATATCCTCTTTTGATACTAATAATTCTTTTTCAAATAGATGCATTCGGTTTCCTTAGCGTATATGAGTGTCTCTAAAATGTTATCATGGAGTTATTTCTATTGTCTATTTCCCAGCCAACATATGTTATAAGCCTATACCATAAAAGAAATTGTTTCAAGCTAAAAATTTTTGACAAAAGGAAACTGTGATGATAGATTAACCAGCTATTGGTCGTTAATTAATTTTGTCTCTACTTTTGGAAACGTATGAGAATATTTGATACGGAAGATCAATTGAAAAGCAGGATCAGGGCTGCCTGTGGGAAAGAAAAGGCAGACCTTTTAATCAAAAATGCCAGAGTTGTGGATGTATTTTCAGGCAGCATTTTTTCTGCCAATGTTGCAATCAACAACTCAATAATCATAGGTTTTGGAGATTATAATGCTAAGGAAGTTATAGACCTGAAGGGAAGGTTTCTCTGCCCTAGCTTTATTGATGGTCATATCCATGTGGAAAGTTCAATGATTTCAGTACCTGAATTTGCAAAGGCTGTTATACCCATGGGAACTACTTCAATAGTAGCTGATCCCCATGAAATAGCCAATGTTATGGGATTAGAAGGCATTAAATACATAGCTGAATCAGGCAAATTAACCCCTCTGGTTGTATACATAATGCTGCCCTCCTGTGTCCCTTCTACAGATATGGAGACCTCTGGCGCAAGGTTATCTAGTTCAGACCTTTTGAAGATAGTCCACAAAGAATGGGTGCTTGGCCTAGGTGAGGTTATGAACTTTCCAGGGGTCATAGATGAAGACCCTGAGATTTTGAGAAAGATAGAAGTGGCTGGGGGGAAAAGGATTGATGGGCATGCACCTATGTTGGCTGGAAATGATCTCAATGCTTATATATCTGTGGGAATAGGTTCGGACCATGAGTGTACAACTCTTAAAGAGGCCGGAGAAAAACTCCGAAAAGGGATGTACATCATGATCCGAGAGGGAACAGTGGCAAAAAACATGGAGACCCTTCTCCCATTGGTAACCCCTGCTAATTCAAGAAGATGCCTCTTTGTTACCGATGACAAACATCCCCTTGACCTGGTTGAGGAGGGGCATATGGACTTCCTGATAAGGAAGGCTATTAAGCAGGGACTGGATCCTGTTATTGCTGTCCAGATGGCCACGCTGAACCCTGCAGAGTATTTCCGTTTGAATGGATTGGGTGCTATAGCGCCGGGGTATAAAGCGGACATTATCGTATTCAACACATTGAAAGAGTTAAGAGTCGAAATGGTGTTTAAAGGTGGTAAATTGGTTGCAAAGGATGGCCGGCTTTTGGAAATACCACTAAAAGAGGAAAAACCAATCCTAAAGAACTCCATCATGATAAAAGATATGGATAGCGGCAAATTCAAAATAAAGGCATTTTCAGAGAATGCTAAGATAATAGAATTGGTCCCGAATCAGATAATTACAGAGAAATCAATTGAGAAGGTAAGAATTGTTAACGGTTATGCATTGTCTGATATCGAAAGGGATATTCTTAAGATAGCGGTAATAGAAAGACATACCAGAACGGGGAATATTGGATTGGGGTTTGTAAGGGGTTTTGGGCTGAAAACCGGTGCTATAGGGTCTTCGGTTGCCCACGATTCTCATAATATAGTGGTGGTGGGAACCAATGACGATGATATGTTAAAAGCGGTAATGGAAATAGAAAAGATGGGGGGTGGACAACTGGTTGTAGCAAACGGGAGCATATTGGCTTCTCTGCCTTTGCCAATTGGTGGGTTGATGTCCCACATGCCACTTTTGGAAGTAGCCGATGGAATTAAAAGACTTCTTGTATCAGCAAAGACTCTTGGGTGTGATGCCAGAGATCCCTTTATGGCTTTATCTTTTCTCGCCTTGCCCGTTATTCCTGAATTAAAGATTACAGACAAAGGACTGGTGGATGTAAGTGAATTTAGGATAGTTCCCCTGTTTGAATAGTAGGGATAAACCTTTAATAGCGAGGGTTAATGAATGAAAAAAACAAGTTCATCAAATCGAATGGCAGATGAGGAAAAAGAAAACCTCTGGGGTAAATATGTAGAGATAAAACTTAAAGATAACAGGACAGCAAGAGGGCTTGTTATTACCCAGGCAGGTGATTCTATTAGCATATCCGATGAGTTTAAAAATCTGGAAGAATACCAAAACTATAAGCCCGAAATAATGGGAAGCTGTGGTGTAGTATATCCGCACACAGAGAGCTATAAATGGAGTGAAATAGAGAAGGTAGAGGTTATTACGGATTGAAGACAGGTTGAAATAATTGCTGGAGCTTGGCAACTAAAGAATAGTTAGGCCCTTCGAAGAGGCAAAGTATGGCGCAAGGGTCGGAACTGCAGAAAAACTTCACACATAGGGTAAGGTATGTCATTACATGAGATCGTGCAGTTAGCTCTTTATCTCGGTTTGCTGATTGCGTTGACACCTCTGCTTGGCCAGTTCATGGCGAAAGTTTTTAGCGGTGAACAAACTTGGCTGACACCATTGCTGCGACCATTAGAAAAATTCATTTACCGGCTTGCGGGAATTAATGAAAAAACCGAAATGCATTGGTCAACATACACTTGGGCACTGCTAATCTTCAATTTTCTTGGCTTCGTTGTTCTTTTCGTCATGCAACTGATTCAGGATAAACTGCCGCTCAATCCCCAGGAGTTGCCGAACGTGCCCGCTGCGTTGGCGTTCAACACGGCAGTTAGTTTCATGACGAATACGAATTGGCAAAGCTATGCGGGTGAAACCACACTCAGCTATTTCAGCCAAATGCTAGGGATTACCGTGCAGAATTTTTTAAGCGCAGCAACCGGCATTGCGGTATTGTTAGCGTTGGTGCGTGGTTTAGTACGGCGAGCAATGCAGACCATTGGCAATTTCTGGGTCGATCTCGTCCGCTCAACATTATATATTCTTTTGCCGCTTTCATTTATTCTTTCGATCGTACTCGTTGGGCAAGGTGTAGTGCAGACGTTCTCACCTGCTGTAAAAATTGAGACACTCGAAGGCTATAGTCAAACCATTCCGCTCGGGCCAGCCGCTTCGCAAATCGCCATCAAACAATTGGGCACCAATGGCGGTGGTTTCTTCAATGCCAACAGCTCGCATCCCCTCGAGAACCCCACACCACTTAGCAATTTTTTACAGATGTTTTCCATTCTATTGATTCCAGCCGCTTTGACTTACACCTATGGTAAAATGATTGGTTCTACCCGACAAGGCTGGGCGATTTTCGCGGCAATGATGATTCTTTTTCTGACTGGATTGACCGTGTCGCTCTTGGCTGAATATGGCTTTAATCCTGTGACCGGTGTCTCCGCTGCAATGGAGGGCAAGGAAACACGTTTTGGTGTTGCCAACAGCTTGCTGTGGGCAACCGCAACCACTGTTGCCTCCAACGGTTCCGTGAATGCGATGCACAGCAGCCTTTCACCGCTTGCCGGTTTGGTAGCTATGCTCAACATCATGCTCGGTGAGGTGATTTTCGGCGGTGTCGGTGCGGGACTTTATGGGATGCTCGTTTTTGTGATTCTGACGGTTTTCATTGCAGGTTTGATGGTCGGCAGAACTCCAGAATATCTTGGCAAAAAAATCGAAGCCTTTGAAGTGAAAATGTCCATGGTAGCGGTCATTGCGCCGAGCTTCATCATTCTAGTATTCTCCGCGATTGCGTGTGTAACCGGCGCTGGTCTATTGAGCCTTGCCAACAAAGGTCCGCACGGGCTGAGCGAAATCCTTTATGCCTTCTCCTCAGCAGCGGGCAACAATGGGAGCGCATTTGCCGGATTAAATACCAACACCGATTTTTACAATATTTTGCTTGGCATCGCCATGCTTATCGGGCGTTTTGCGATCATCGTGCCGGTTTTGGCCATCGCTGGCAGCATGGCCAGCAAAAAAACGGCGCCGTTTTCTGCCGGAACCTTTCAAACCGACAATGCAACGTTCGTCATCTTGCTTCTTGCTATCGTCATCATTGTTGGCGCACTGACGTTCTTCCCGGCGCTTTCACTTGGACCACTTATCGAACATTTTCTCATGCTTGCTGGTCGAGCATTCTAATAATATTTCTTGTCAGATTGATTATTCATTCTAAAGCTTAATGGACATGAAAAGAAAAACTCCCAAACTTTTTGATAAAGCAATCATATCTCGCGCGCTCATGGATGCGTTTGTCAAGCTCAACCCGCGTTGGCAGGTCAAAAATCCAGTTATGTTCGTTGTCTTTGTCGGAGCGATTCTGACAACTATTACTGTTATCCGCGAGTTGATCACAGGGAACCTTAATAGTTTCAATATTCAAATTACGATCTGGCTGTGGCTTACATTGTTGTTTGCAAATTTTGCGGAAGCTGTTGCCGAAGGTCGTGGCAATGCCCAAGCAGAAAGCCTCCGTAAAATGCGCACAAAAACCATGGCCCGTTGCTTAGTCAATGGTTGTGAAGAAAAAATCGCTGCGGCTGAATTGAAAGTCGGCGATATGGTGGTCTGTGAAGCCGGTGACATTATACCAGGCGATGGCGAAGTAATCGAGGGTATTGCCAGCGTTGATGAATCGGCCATCACCGGCGAATCCGCCCCGGTCATTCGTGAGAGTGGCGGCGATCGTAGCGCCGTCACCGGCGGTACGCGCGTGTTAAGCGACAAAATTATCATCCGTATAACCTCGGAAGCAGGTAGCACTTTTCTTGACCGCATGATTGCGATGGTAGAAGGCGCCAAACGCCGCAAAACACCGAATGAGATTGCATTGACAATTTTGCTCGTCGCGCTCACCTTTATTTTTGTGATGGTCGTCGTCTCGTTACTGCCCTTTGACATATATAGCGAAAAAGCTGCGGGAATGCGAACATCCTCTTTGCTGACGGTTCCGGTGTTAGTATCCCTGCTTGTGTGTCTCGCACCAACGACCATTGGAGGTTTACTCAGCGCCATTGGCATCAGCGGCATGGATCGTCTGGTCAGGCGTAATGTGTTGGCCACTAGCGGTCGCGCGGTCGAAGCGGCAGGCGATATCGACGTACTGCTTTTAGATAAAACTGGCACGATCACACTTGGCAATCGCATAGCCACGGAATTCATACCTACTCCAACTGCAACAGAGGAACGTTTGGCCGATGCTGCCCAATTGGCCTCGCTGGCTGACGAAACACCTGAAGGCCGTTCAATTGTGGTGTTGGCAAAAGAGCGCTTTGGTCTACGCGGGCGGGATATCAAGGGACTGCAAGCACAGTTTGTTCCCTTCCGTGCACAGACGCAGATGAGTGGGGTAGATATCCTCACTGCTGAAGGACACCCAGCACGAATCATTCGAAAAGGTTCTCTAGAAGCCATCCGCAAGTATTTAGTTGAGAGCGGAGCAATGGAGCAGGCTTCCAGCATAGATATGAACGTTGCGTTGATGATTGGAACCGATATTGCCCTGGCAGGAGGCACGCCACTGTTGGTAGTGGAAAATCTTGAACTTTTGGGGATCATTCAACTGAAGGATGTGGTAAAAGGCGGCATCAAAGAACGCTTCGAGCAACTGCGGGCGATGGGCATTCGGACTGTAATGATCACCGGCGATAATCCGCTCACAACAGCATCAATCGCAGCAGAGGCCGGTGTAGATGATTTTATCGCGCAAGCCACGCCAGAGACTAAATTGCAACGCATTCGCGAAGAACAGGCGCATGGTCGGCTGGTTGCCATGATCGGCGACGGCACCAATGACGCTCCAGCACTAGCACAGGCTGATGTCGGTGTAGCCATGAACACTGGTACCCAAGCCGCCCGTGAAGCAGGCAATATGGTTGATTTAGATAGCAATCCCACCAAGCTGATAGAGATCGTTGAAATCGGTAAACAGTTGCTGATGACGCGTGGCGCACTCACCACGTTTAGCATCTCCAATGACGTGGCAAAATATTTCGCGATATTACCTGCACTTTTCAGCACGCTCTATGCTGTGACAGGAAGTCCAGGTCCATTAACGACACTCAATATCATGAAGCTAGCCTCACCTCAAAGCGCCATTCTCTCCGCAGTTATTTTTAATGCGATCATCATCATTACACTGGTTCCGTTGGCATTGCGTGGTGTCAAATATCGTCCACTAGGAGCTGGCACCATTTTAACGCGGAATTTGATTATTTATGGTATCGGCGGCCTAATTGTTCCATTCATCGGTATTAAACTTATTGATATTTTGATCGTCGCTTTGAAACTCGTATGAGGTTAATACATGAAACATTTTTTTGCTGCTTTACGGCTTCTTCTAATTATGACAGTTTTGACGGGGCTTCTATACCCCCTTGCCATCACTGGAATCGTACAGGCGTTTTTTCCATATCAAGCCAGTGGTAGTATTATTATGGTTGATGGAAAAGTAAAAGGCTCGGAACTGGTTGGGCAGAAGTTTGTCGGCGAGTTTTATTTCTGGGATCGTCCTTCTGCAATAGACTACAATCCTATGCCTTCGGGTGCTACCAACCTCAGCCCAACGAGTGAGGTTTTACAAAAGGCGGTGCAACAGCGGCGAGCACATATTAATAGAACAGTTGCACTTTCATCAAATGCAAGCATACCTGTTGATATGCTCTTTGCTTCTGCCAGTGGTGTTGACCCGCACATCAGTCCGCAAGCAGCGCGACTTCAGATTGAACGCATCGCAAAAGCACGCGGCTTTACGCCAGAACAAAAAACAAAACTGGCTGATCTGATTGAGCGATTTGTTGAACCGCCGCAATGTGGTATTTTGGGCGAGCATCGCGTCAATGTCTTTCTTTTGAACGTGGCACTCAACCAGCTTAATTGATGGGAGATAATAGTTGTGAACAATAGACTTCGCCCCAGCCCCGATGCGATTCTGGCCGCCATCCAAAAAGAAGAAACGCGACAGCAGCATAGCACACTAAAAATTTTTTTCGGCATGGCTGCCGGCGTCGGTAAAACCTATGCGATGCTACGAGCCGCTCGTCAGGCTTTATCCGAGAACGTAAACATTGTGGTGGGCTATGTTGAAACACATGGACGCAGTGAAACCGAGGCGTTGCTGCAGGATTTGCCGATCATTCCGCGCCGTAAGATGGAATATCGCAGCACGATGTTCGAAGAGATGGACTTGGATGCCATTCTCAGCCGCAAACCGCAGCTCGTGCTGGTTGACGAACTTGCTCATACTAACGTCCCAGGCAGCCGCCATGCCAAGCGTTATCAGGATGTGCTCGAATTGCTCGATGCCGGTATTGATGTTTACACGACAATTAACGTGCAACATCTCGAAAGCCGTTCTGATGCGGTGCATCAGATTACCGGTGTCGTCATGCACGAAACAGTTCCAGATTCGATTTTCGATCGCGCCGATGAGATCGAGCTTGTCGATATTACGCCGGACGAATTGTTGAAGCGTCTTGCAGAGGGGAAAGTTTATGTGCCGGATAAGGCACAGCTTGCCGCGCAAAAATTCTTTCGTCGCGGTAATCTAACCGCATTGCGTGAGATGTCATTGCGATTGACCGCACAACACGTCGATCAACAGTTGCGCGACTACATGCAGCTCCACCAAATTTCTGGTCCGTGGAAATCCGGTGAGCGATTGCTGGTTGCCGTTGGGCCAAGCCCGCTGTCTGCCCAGCTTGTGCGATGGACGCGACACATGACATGTGCCCTACAATCGCCGTGGATCGCAGTAAGCGTCGAATTGCCACATAGTCCACTTTCAGTTAAAGCAAAAGCACGACAAGAAAAAAATTTGGAATTGGCTCGCGAACTGGGCGCTGAAATCGTCACGACTACAGATGTTGACCTCGTGACGGGAATTGTGCGTGTAGCTCAACAGCACAATGTGGCGCAGATCATTATTGGTAAAACCCAGGATTCACCAAGGATGAAGCTTTTTCGCAGGAACTCGTTTGTAAGTAATCTCATTGAAGAGAGCGGTAATATTGATGTCTGCGTTGTAGCGAGCGACAAAGCACAAAAGATCAAGCCACAGCGGCTAAGCTTCAATTTCTTATCACCATTGCGACAGTATCTCTATGGCTTGCTCACACTAATTGGTTTGGCAGGAATTTGCTACATTGCGCTGCCAATTATCGGCTATCAAGCGATTGGATTGATTTTGCTATTTGCTATTATACTGCTCGCACTTTTTCTGGGACGTGGTCCCGCGCTTTTTTCCGCTGCGTTCAGTGCACTCATATGGAATTTCTTTTTTATTCCTCCGCCATTCACTTTTCGTATAGCGGAGCCGCAGGATACACTCATGTTTGTGATGTATTTTGTCGTCGCTTCGATTCTTGGCAATCTCACTTCCCGCATTCGCGCCCAGCAGCTTGTCCTCCAACAACGCGAAGAACAAGCAGCTGCACTCTACATGCTAGCGCGTGAAGTTGCCAATGCCACAAATATTGATGAGATTTTAGTTGCCGCCGTTAAACAATTGAGCAGCGTGTTTAGTGCAAGAATTGCGATCTTACTTCCCGATCAAGTATCACCTTTTTCTCTAAAGCCGCATCCAACGAGCACATTGACGCTTAATGAAAAAGACCTAAGCGTCGCTGCTTGGGTATTAGAGATGCGGAAACCAGCTGGACGCTTTACTGATACATTACCAATGGCGGAAGCCTATTTCGTTCCGTTGCTCACGCCCAGCCAAGCCGTCGGCGTCATCGGCGTGCGCACGCATCGCGCTGAACCGTTGTTGATTGAACAAAAAGCCTTGCTTGAAACATTTGCCAGCCAGATTGCCAGCACAATCGAACGGATGCTGTTGTTTGCTTCCACTCAGCAGCACTGAATTTTTACAGTTGGCGATGGTCAAAAAAGGTCACTTCCCCCAAAAACACAAAAAGAGAAAAGACGACAAGCATTTGGTGGAGGGTACAAATTTTAGTCAATGTAGAAATCGGTCAAGAAGCTAGATACAAAATTTTGTGGTGAATATAAGCTATTGCCTGACTTTTTGCTGGAGCGGACTACAGTGGCAGAGGCATGAATTTCGTGATTGGGTAGTCTGAACGTCTGTGCTTTTCCCAACGTTCGTCTCGCCCCCACAGTACTCAGCATTGCGATAGATTTTTAAAGAAATATAGATTAGATATGAAATCCCTGTAATAAAATCTTCCTGGATTAATTTTTTTGTTGACTTTTTTGCCATTTTTTTTTAACTTAAATTAAGAAAATGAATAATCTTCATTTAATTAATATAATTTGAAGAGGCTTGAATGGGCATAATGGAAAGAAAAGAAAGGGAAAAACTAAGGAGAAGGAAAGATATTCTGGAGGCAGCGAAAAATAGTTTTTCAAAAAAGGGATTCATGAATGCCACAATAGAAGAAATTGCTCAAGAATCTGAACTAAGTACAGGAACGATCTACCTATACTTTTCGAGAAAAGAAGAATTATATGTTTCTCTGATAGTCGAAACCTATGATATTCTTATTGATGAGCTTAAAGAAGTCCTTAAACAAGATGTGGCACCTGACGAATTGTTAGTAAGTATAGCTACCACCTATTGCAACTTTTGCAAAAATCATCCAGATCATTATAAGATTTTAAATTTTATTATTAACGAACACCTGAATTTGAAGTTGACACCTGAATTACTGGATAAGATCGACGAGAAAACCGATACCATATTTAAAATGGTTAGTGAAGTAATTAAGCAGGGGATTAAGATAGGTATATTCAAACAAATAGATACCTGGGATATTACCAGCCTTTTTTGGAGCAGTTTAAATGGTATAATGCAACTACAAACCAGCATAGATTATTTGAAAGGCAGGACTACTGATATTGAGTCTTTAATTAGGAAGAATATGGAACTGATGGTTTTAGCCATTAAGGTTGAATAAGATGTTTTTGTTAGTATTAGTTGGAAGAGAACGAAGAACTTTCGGGAGGCTTTATTTATGGCGACAGTAAGGGAGGTAAACGAGGCTTTTTTGGAGAGGGGTTTGGAGATAGAGCTTCCGTTTCCGGCTGATTGGTTAGTGAAGAAGGTTGACATATTGGAGAAGAGGGAG